>JAIPDI010000004.1 GCA_021737785.1 Deltaproteobacteria bacterium | reverse complement strand
TCTGTTCCAGCCCCAAGTACAGCCTTTCATGGGACGGTATGTCCTTGCTGCCTTTCCGTAAACATTATTCGGAGCCCGGGGGCGGCCGCCGAACGATACGACCGCATTTTATTGCAGCTCTTGGGCAGAGACCCCCACGAGCGTCCATAGGTGAAACCTGTTTGGTTGCGGCCTTTAGGCCGCCTTAGGAAGACACTGCCTCATCCGTCGTTTGAATAACTGTGAGAGCGGTTTCCTAACCGCGACCCACCGGCATATCGCGGCTGAAAGCCGCTCCCACAAGATCCTTCACAAGGTTGCTCTCTCACAAAGTATGCAGTGATCAGCCCCCTTGTACGCCCTTGGCGATGCGATCGCCGATCTTTTTGTCGATGTTGCGCCAGTATTCAAAGGCACGCTTCAACACGGGTTCTGACACGCCGGCTTTCAAGTGCCCGACCACATTGGACACCAGTCGGTCTCGCTGCGCGTCGTCCATGACCTCTCTCACCAGGGTGCCGGGCTGGCCGAAGTCGTCATCATCCTTGCGCTTGGTATAAGCGGCGCGGATGAACTCGCCGCTGGCACTCCAGGTGGCCACCTCCGGATATTGCCCGGTGTCGGCCTTGGGGCCGCCCTTTGAGTTGGGTGCGTAGACCGGATCGGAGACGTTCTCAACCCGCATGGCGCCGCCCTTGCTGTAGCTGTGCACCGGAACCCTGGGACGGTTAACCGGGATCTGCCGGTAGTTGACCCCCAGGCGTGCCCGGTGGGCGTCGGCATAGGAAATCAGGCGGGCGAGCAGCATCTTGTCCGGGCTCGGGCCGATTCCCGGGACGAGGTTGTTGGGTTCGAAGGCCGCCTGCTCGATCTCCGCATGAAAATCGCTCGGATTTCGGTCCAGGGTGAGCCGGCCCACTTCCTGGGCCGGGTAGTCGCCGTGGGGCCAGACCTTGGTCAGGTCAAACGGGTTGAACCGGTAGGTCTCGGCCTCCTTGAAGGGCATGATCTGCACCTTCAGGGTCCAACTGGGGTGATCCCCTTGCTTGATGGCCTCAAACAGATCGCGGCGGTGGTAGTCGGCATCCTGGCCGGCGATCCGGTCGGCCTCCTCCTGGGTAAGGTACTCAATGCCCTGGTCTGTCTTGAAGTGGTATTTCACCCAGAAGCGCTCGCCTTCGGCATTGACCCACATGTAGGTGTGGCTCGTGTAGCCGTTCATGTGCCGATAGCTTCGGGGGACCCCGCGATCGCTCATGAGGATGGTGACCTGATGGGCAGTCTCAGGAGACAGGGTCCAGAAGTCCCACTGCATGTCGTTGTCGCGCAGACCGCTTTCCGCACGGCGCTTCTGCGAGTGGATGAAGTGCTGAAATTTCATCGGGTCACGGACGAAGAACACCGGCGTGTTGTTCCCCACCATGTCGTAATTGCCCTGGGTGGTGTAGAACTTGAGCGCAAAGCCGCGTACGTCCCGCCAGGTGTCGGGACTGCCGCTCTCGCCCGCCACCGTGGAGAACCTGGCCAGCACGTCGGTCTTCTCACCCGGTTGAAACACGGCCGCCTTGGTGTAGGCGCTGACGTCCTGAGTCACCTCGAAATGTCCAAAGGCCCCCGAGCCCTTGGCGTGGGGCTGGCGGTCCGGAATCATCTCCCGGTTAAAGCTGGCCATCTGCTCCATGAGGTAGTGGTCGTGCAGCAGAATCGGGCCATCAGGTCCTACGGTAAGGGAAAACTCGTCGCTGGATACCGGGATGCCGGCATCAGTGGTTGTGGGCTTAGGGTCGTTGTCTTTCACAATAATACCTCCTTTCAATTTCTCGGCCTGTTAGTGGTCATTCATACCTCCTGGTCCATTGGCTGAGCAGGATTGTTGGAGCGGGCCGCAGGCACATCCTTGTCCGTGCCGGACGGCCCGCCTGAACAGATGCGGATGGGTACAAGGAGCGACCGCGGGCGCTAATCGAAGGCCATCTCCGTCTTCCAGACCTCCCAGACCTTTCCCACCAGGTCCGGTCCAGGCTTCAGGGTCATTTTTCCCGGCTTCCAGCCGGAGGGCGTCGCCTCGGCGCCCTTGCTGTTGCGTACCACCTGGAAGGCCTGAATCTGTCTCAGGGATTCCGCCACATTTCTGCCCACCGGAGGCGTAAGAACCTCGTACCCCTGAATTACCCCGTCGGGATCGATGATGAACCGTCCCCGTGTTTCCACGCCCGCCTGGTCGTCGTAAACACCATAAATGGCCCCCACCTTGCCCCCTGCATCGGAGAGCATGGGGAAAGGCACCCCGCCCTTGACCATCTTGGACAACTCGTTGTCGTTCCACATCTTATGGACAAACACGCTGTCGATGCTCATGGAGAGGACCTGCGCGCCCAGTTTCTGGAATTCCGGATATTTCTCGGCAACTGCCGAGATCTCCGTGGCTCAGACAAAGGTGAAATCACCGGGATAAAAACAGAGGACCACCCATTGTCCCAGGTATTCGGACAGCGTCACATTCACGAACTTTCCTTCCAGATATGCCGGCGCCACAAAGTCCGGCGCCTTCCTTCCGATCATCACCATGGACCTTTCCTCCTTCTTCTCTGCAGCAGTTGTTTCTTTTCCTTCCTCGGGTTCCGGTTCACCCACAGGACCGCCGGTCGGTCGTGCACAGCCCGCCTTAAATTCTTCAGGCATCAACATCCTCCTTTCTTTGATTACATCGGTTTAAAGATTTAAATAAAGATTGATACTGACCTCAATCTCTCCGCTGTTGACACTCAGGGCAGATTCCAAAAAAATCCAGACGATGGCTGGTAATCTGAAACCCGGTTTCTGAAGCCAGTTCCTTGGTCACCCCCTCAAGACTTTCCAGATCCGGATCGATAATCTTATGGCATTTTGTACAAATCAGGTGCGGGTGGGGGTATGGCCTGGTTCCGTCATATCGGTTGCCTCCCTCCGGAAAGCCCAATTCCATCACCTCATTCAACTCCTTGAGAAGCGTCACGGCCTTGTAAACCGTTGCAAGACTGGTGGTGGGAAAACCCTTTTTGACCTCCTCATAGATACTTTCAACACTGGGATGCCCATTGCTCCGTGCAAGGATCCTCAGCACCGCAATGCGCTGCGGCGTGATCCTGAACTGCTGCGCTTTCAGCTTGTCAAGCATCTGTTCCAGGCGGGTCTGCTTTTTAGACATGCTATATCCAATGATAATGATTATGAAATGATAATGATTCTCCCTAAGAATAGACCAACAATACGGGATTGTCAACATAAACCGGATCGCTCTGGAAAAAACCGTTCTATTTGTATATACGATATCCTTGGATCAAGGATTCTGATTCGACTTCGATCTATATTTTCACATGGGGCGATATTCGCCAATATTTACAAGAAAAAGCCGGAAAATCTCTTCATGGCGCTGTGCTTCTTTTTGAGAATTATCGGATGCGGCCGTTGGTCCGCCTTGGGAGACTGATATGGGAACAACACGACTGCCACAAAAGGCCTTTTGCTCCTGGAGCGGGGGCAAGGATTCCTGCCTGGCCCTGGGTTATGCCCGGCAGGCTGGATATGATGTGGCGGTTTTGCTCAACATGCTGGCCGAGGATGGGGAGTACTCCCGATCCCACGGACTTCAAAGGGGTATATTAGAGGCACAGGCCGATGCCCAGCGCCGACATCACCGCAGGATCACTGAAGGTTTCGGAGAGCAGGATCATTGCAGACCTGCTTCTCCGTGGCACGGACAAACAAGGCTGGCAAACGGCTATCACGGATAGGAACCTTCTTGTCCTTGACCCCCAACCCCGTTTCCAATAGACTATATCTCTATAAAAAAGCGATTTCGTCATATCGCCGAAGACGCGATCTCAAGGTCAAGTGCTCGTAGAGTCTCGGTTTTCGCCCTTTTCACCCCTGTTTAAAGGAGTTGCCCATCATGCAGACACTGCCGACGAAATCCTGGCACCATCTGGATCCGGAGGAGGTCTCGCGGACGATTCAAACCGATCCGGCAAACGGCCTGACCCAAGAGGAGGTCCTGTCCAGACGCAGGACCTTTGGGGAGAACACCCTGACTCAAAAAATCGGGCAAGGACCGGTCATCCGCTTTTTGCTTCAATTCAATCAGCCCCTGGTGATCATTCTCCTGGCGGCGACCCTGATGACCCTGTTTCTCCGGGAATGGGTGGAGGCGGGGGTCATCTTCGGGGTCATCCTCATCAATGCGGTAATCGGCTTCGTTCAGGAATCCAAGGCCCTTAAGGCCATCGATGCGCTGGCCCGGGCCATGGTGAGCAGCGCCATGGTTCAGAGGGACGGCCAACGGCAAAAAGTGCCGGCCCGGGAGCTCGTGCCGGGGGACGTCGTCTTCTTGCAGTCCGGCGACAAGATCCCCGCCGATGTACGTCTCTTCGGGGTCCGGGATCTCCGTATCGACGAGAGCACCCTTACCGGAGAGAGCCTCCCGGTCCAGAAAGACGAGGTGGGTCTCCCTGAAGATACCCCCCTTTCTGACCGCCGAAACATGGCCTATTCCTCCACCCTGGTGACCCATGGCGCCGGCAAAGGGATGGTGATTGCCACAGGCGACCATACCGAAGTCGGTCGCATCAACGAGATGATTTCCTCGGCCGAGGTGCTGGCCACGCCCCTGACCCTGAAGATCGAACGCTTCAGCAAGATACTTCTGTATGTGATCGTTGCCCTGGCAATGGTGACTTTCTTGGTCGGGTATTTGCGGGGCCAGGACTGGGTCGAAATGTTCATGGCCTCCGTTGCCCTTGCCGTGGGGGCCATCCCCGAGGGACTGCCTGCGGCCATCACCATCACCCTGGCCATCGGGGTGTCCCGCATGGCCAGACGAAACGCCATTATTCGCAAGCTGCCTGCGGTTGAGACCCTGGGAAGCACCACGGTGATCTGCTCGGATAAGACAGGGACCCTCACCCAGAACCAGATGACCGTCACCGAACTGTACGCGGGCGGCGTTCTCTATGGTGTCTCGGGCGTGGGATATGCACCCAAAGGCCATATCACCCCCACGGAAGGCGGTGCCGGTGTTGCGGACAACTGGGCCTTGATCGAGCTTTTAAAGGCAGGGACCCTCTGCAATGATTCGGTAGTGAGGCAGACCGGGGAGACCTTTATCGTAGAGGGAGATCCCACAGAAGGGGCCCTCATCAGCTGCGCGGCCAAGGCCGGAATCGTTCCGGAAACCCTCCATCATGAAATGCCGCGCATAGACAGCATCCCTTTTGAATCGGCGAACCAGTATATGGCAACCCTCCATGACCAGGGCACGGACAAGTCCAGGGTCGTTTATGTCAAGGGTTCCATCGAAAGCCTCTGCCTGGAATGCAGCGCCCTTTACACCGCAGAAGGCCGGGTGGATCTGGCCGATGCCCGGGAGATCCATGCCCGGGTGGAAAAGATGGCCGGCGACGGGCTCAGGGTCCTGACCTTTGCCCGCAAGGAGGTTCCGGCTGATACCGCGCGCATCACCCATGAAGACCTTCGGGAAGGGCTTACCTTTCTGGGGCTCCAGGGGATGATTGATCCGCCGCGGCCCGAGGCCATGGAGGCCATCGGCGTTTGCCAGAAGGCAGGCATTCTGGTCAAGATGATCACCGGCGATCACGCGGGCACCGCCGCAGCCATTTCCCGCCAGCTGGGGCTGTGCAGCGAGGCATGTTCCATTCATACGCGCGAGGTGATTACGGGACGTGATCTCTCTCAGCTTGGAAATGAGGCCCTGGTCGATATCGCGGAGAAGACCGCCGTATTTGCCCGGGTATCGCCGGAACAGAAGCTGCGGCTGGTGGAGGCCCTCCAGGAACGGGATCATGTGGTGGCCATGACCGGGGACGGGGTGAACGACGCCCCCGCGCTCAAACAGGCCAATATCGGCGTTGCCATGGGCATCACCGGCACCGATGTCTCCAAGGAGGCCGCCGATATGGTGCTTACCGACGACAACTTCTCCACCATCAAGGCCGCGGTGGAGGAAGGACGGGGGGTTTTCGACAACCTCACCAAGTTCATTACCTGGACCCTTCCCACCAACGGCGGCGAGGCCCTGGTCATCATACTGGCCATTTTCCTGGGCGCCGCCCTCCCCATCCTCCCCTTGCAGATCCTCTGGATCAACATGACCACGGCCCTCCTGTTGGGGCTTACCCTGGCCTTCGAGCCCAAGGAGCCCGGCATCATGACCCGTCAACCCCGGGACCCCAGGGAACCGATCCTCAACCGGGCCCTTATTTTCAGGATCGTGCTGGTGAGTCTCCTCCTCTTGATCGGGGCCTTCGGGCTCTTTGAGCTGGAGCTTCGCACCTCGGGCAAAGAAGACCTGGCCCGGACCATGGCGGTCAATACCTTCGTTTTCGGCGAAATGTTCTATCTGTTCAACTGCCGTTCCCTCACCCGGTCATTCTGGCAATTGGGGGTTTTCTCCAACCGCTGGTTATGGGCGGGCGTCGCCGTTATGGCCGCCCTTCAAGCCCTCTTTACCTATGCGCCTTTTTTCAATACTATCTTTCGAACCCAGCCGATGGGGATGGGTCACTGGGCAATGGTCCTGGGGTACAGCGCCTTGATCAGCTGGATTGTGGGGATGGAAAAGCTCGCCAGTGTAAGGCGCCGGAAAAAGGCCGGGCAGGGGATTTTTGAACCGGCAAAGCCATGAAACTGAGCGATAAGACCTTCAACAGGATCGTGAAGAAGGCCATCGACCGCATTCCTCAAGAGATCCGCCGTCACCTGGACAATCTCCTCATATCCGTGCAGAGACGACCTTCGGAAGAGATGCTGGAGGAGATGGGTCTTTCTCCTGACGATTCCCTCCTGGGCCTGTACACCGGGGTGCCCTGGCCGGAGCGGTTTGTTACCTCGCCCCCACTGTTTCCGGACGCCATCCTTCTGTTCCAGGAACCCCTGGAGGAGATGTGCGAAACCGTCGAAGACCTGGAGCAGGAGATCGCGATTACCGTGGTGCACGAGATCGCCCACGCGCTCGGGATAAGCGAACAGAGGCTGATGGAGCTGGGTTACGATTAAGGCATCCTACAAAAGTGCCGCCGGCTTCGATTGTAAAGCCCTCTTCTCTCATTGAAATGTAACCCAATGATTTATATCTTTTTCCCAATATAGAAAACATAGCCGTAAAACTCTTTGTATTTGGAATATAACTCAGCTTCATGCCTTTGGTTTGCGATGAGTTCCTCGGCAGTCTTATTCCCTGCGTATTTTTTCAGGAAGGTTTTCTGTGCAGGAACTTGTGGATCGTAAAAATGTTCAGTCCAGCAATTCTCAGGCAGAACAGAAGTGGCCATCGGAATGTATCCGGCTTTTTGCACTTGTGCGACCTTATTTGAAATAGTATCGATTTCCGGATAAGCATCCTTCCAAAACTCCTCGATTTCGACAGGTCGCGCTTCGGTAAACCACGAGGCCTCAGAAACGGCAATATAGCCTCCGGTTTTCAAAAACTTTCGCCATTCATTCAAGCCACGTTCAAACCCGATATTATAGATTGCCCCTTCAGACCAGATCAGGTCCAATTCTTCATGATGAAACGGGAGATTGTCCATCGAACCCACAATACCCTCTACTCTATCCTGAAGATTCAGCCTATTCGCATTGGTGTTAAAGAGATCTATAAACGTGGGAAACAAATCGATACCGGTAATACATCCCGGTGTATGATACGCCATTACCATTGTCTGACCGCCGGTTCCACAACCAATGTCAGCGATGCGGGATTCATTTGTCAGATTATCGATAAAGCTCAAGGCCTTAATGGTTACTTCAGGGCTGCCGGGCCCTTGTCGTTCTATGCTTGAGAAATATTCGCAGATTAATTTGAAATCAAATTCGTGAATTGATTTACTTTCTTCACCCATGACGGTTACCCCGTTCCCGATTGCTATCGGCCGATTTCTGATCGAGCACCTCGCGCACTTTGGCTGCCAGGTCCATCATCGAAAACGGCTTCTGGATAAAATAAACGCCCGCCTCCAAGATCCCCCGATGGGCAATTACGTTGGCTGTATAGCCGGACATGTACAGGCATTTGAGGCCCGGCTTGATAGAAGCGAGCCGTTCCGCCAGGTCGTGACCGTTCATCTCCGGCATCACCACATCGGTAATCAGCAGGCGAATGTCACCAGTATCCATTTCGGCCAGACGTATCGCCTCTCCTGGTGTCTTGGCCATCAACACCGTATATCCCAATTTTTCAAGGATACTCTTGCCGATGTCCACAATCGCCTCTTCGTCCTCGACCATCAACACCGTTTCCCTTCCTCCATGGGGTGTTTCCGCTGCGGTTTCCACCAGGGGTCCCGCGGGTTCGGCCTTGTGCCGGGGAAAATAGATCTTGAATGTCGTTCCCTGTCCCGGCTCGCTGTATACGTTGATGAAGCCGTCGTTCTGCTTGACGATGCCGTACACGGTGGCCAGTCCCAGGCCAGTGCCCTTGCCCACGCTCTTAGTGGTGAAGAAGGGTTCAAACAGATGCGCTTGTGTTTCTTGGTCCATGCCGCAGCCGTCATCGCTCACAGCAAGGAGGACATACTCACCGGGGATAGAATCCGGGTGAGTGGCGCAATAGTCCTCGTCAAAGGCAATATTTCCCGTTTCAACAGTGACCTTGCCCACTCCAGCGATGGCGTCGCGGGCGTTGACGCACAGGTTTGCCAGCACCTGATCGATCTGGCTTGGATCTATCTTGACGGGCCACAACTCCGCCCATGGCCGCCAGGCCAGATCAATGTCCTCGCCGATGAGCCGCCGCAGCATCTCGAGCATGCTTGAAACGGTGTCGTTCAGGTTTAGAACCTTTGGAGAGATGGTCTGTTTGCGCGCAAAGGCCAGCAGTTGCCGGGTGAGGTCGGCTGACCGACGGGCGGCGTTGTCGACTTTCTGAAGCCGGGCATAGAGCGGATCCGAGGAGGCGACATCCATGAGCGCCATTTCCGCATTACCGATGATCACTGTGAGCATATTGTTGAAGTCGTGTGCCACGCCGCCTGCGAGCCGTCCCAATGCCTCCGTTTTCTGGGCTTGCGTGAGCTGGGCTTCCAGCTTCTTCTCATCGGTAACATCCCTCAGAAAACAGAGAATGCCCGGTTTCTTCTCCCAAATAATCGGGGCCGTGGTGAGCTGAACCCACCTCTCCTTGCCCTTCTTGTCTATGATCCTGAACGGGAATGGTTCGGGCTGCTTTCCTTCCAGCAGCTTCAAATATCCTTCAAGAACCGCCTCTTTATCTGAAGGATGGACAAGATCAATGAAAGGAATGCCGGCCAATTCTTCAGTGGAATAACCCGACATTTCCAAGGCCTTAGGGTTCGGAAATTTCACGGCATCATCCTGGATAATGAAGATGGCCTCACCGGCATTCGTAATTAACAAGCGGTATTTCTCTTCCGATTCCCTCAGATTTCTCTCCGCGGCCCTGCGCCTCCGCTCCTGGGCGTCTCTCTGCAATCTGGCATTAAGGATCGGTGAAACCCTGGATACAATGCGCTCCAGGAAATCCTTGTCCTCCTTGGCGTATCCCCCTTCCTTGTTGGCCACGGAAATCAGCCCGATGGTCTCCTGACCATAAACGATCGGCACTGTGAGGAAATGATCAATGTGGATGTGCCCCTCAGGCGTGCGAAAAGGTCCATTCGAACAGAAGGCCTTTTTCTCCCTGATCGCTCTCCCCCAGAGGCTGGTTCCCCAGGAATCCGTTGGAAAGACGATGGACTTGCTGGGAACCTGGCACTCACTCCAGATCTCTCTGGTCAAACTGGGCATGACAAGGTCTCCATCTTCCCCTATATATCCAAAGATACCGAAGTTGCTTTTCATCACTTGAAGGACAACCGCCAACACTTCTCCGTACATCGCTTCGTCAGGAATCGTGAGAAAGATGCTCGCAATCTGATTCAGAATTGCCTTTTCATTTTCCGAACGCCTCAGGGCATCCTCCGCTTGCCTGCGCTCGGTGATATCTTCGACTATCCCTATGCCGCCTTTGACCTGGCCCTGTAGGTCAACCAAAGGAGCAGTGCGCATGGAAATCCAGATTTCCGCAGAACTGGTGGTGGCACGATAAAAGCCTTCGTAAGAGCCCTCCTTTCCCTCCGCCGCCTGACGCAGAGCGGAAAGCACACTCTGGTCTCGCAGCGTTTTCATATCCAGGCCCACCAATCGGTCCCGGCTGGATTGGAGAATGGCTACAAAGCGGTCGTTGCAGTCAGTGATGTGAAGCTGCATGTCATAGTGGAACACGCCTACTGGCGAACGCTGGAAGAGCAGGCGATAGCGTTCTTCGCTCTCCTTCAGGGCCTCTTCCGTCTGCATGCGTTCGACAATATCCCAAGACAGGTCACCCAATTGTGATAGGATGTCCACATCGCCTTCATCATAATTGGTAGGTTTGTTGCCCACGCCCACAATCGCCTTTATCAGGTTGCCTCTGAAAATCGGGACAACTACTTCTCTAGTGACCGGTGCATGGCCCTCAGGCATCCCTTTGCGATGAGGTAGAGAGGCATAGTCGTTGTGAATAACAGCACGACGTTCATGTACACAATCCACCCATACACCCGCCTGGGCAACATCATAATGGCTGCCTCTTCCCGTGGCCGTGCACATGTTCTCTAGCGTATTCGTCGACCAACTCTGCAATGAGAGCGTCTTTTGATCTGCATCGAGAAAATGATAGAAACCAATCGAACTGCCGGTTAGCGCCTCCATTTCATCCAGCGTTGCGGTCAGAAATTCGTCCATCGAGTGTGAGTTGGCAAATTCCAACAGACAGAGTCGGGCCTGCATGATACTATTAATCCGCTTGCGCTTGGTGATGTCGCGGGCAACATGCACGCAGCCGATCAGCCGACCATCAGATTCGAAAAGAGGGGATGTGCTAATGAGAAAATCGCCGCCCAGACGCTCTTCTCTCATCTCAACACTATGTTCCAGCCCATCAGCCAATAATTGCAAATGGGGACAGGAAGGAGGAGGTTTCTCTGTCCCGTGTACGACCTTATAACAGGTCTTTCCGATACAGACTTGGTTCGGGAGATTCAGCCGATCGGCCATGGCCTTGTTGGCCTGAACAATGTGAAAGCTGTCATCAATGACTGCAACCAGCTCAGGTACCGCGTCGAACGTTCTTTCCCAAAGTTCTTTGGCGCAACGCAAATCGCGAAAAGTCAACAGACTGGCCAAGCCGTCCGCCAGCCGTCTGCCGATTTCCTTGAAGAGTCGCTCGTCCTCTGCTGTCCAAATGCGGGCGTACGAGCACTGATGGATCCCGAATTGCCAGGGACTGCCTATTCTGGGGTAAATTGCCATGGACATGAAACATTTAAAGCCAAATCTTTCTGACACGGCTGCAGGCAGTGCATTCCGAGTCCCCGGACCGAATTGCACCGGACCATCATTTGCCAACAAGATACGCAGCGTCTCCGCAACATCCGGGTCCATTGGCATTTCAAGTCCCAGCGCGAGAACGCCCGGATATTCCGGCTTGTTCCGCTCCTTCGGCACTCGCCATGCGGTTGCCCCAGGATCGCACGGATACATCAGAAACGCCCGGTCGCACTCAAAGATCGAAAGCACCACGTCGAGCACATCGCTCATCATCTGTTCAGGGTTACTCGTCCCTTGTATCGCCCGATTGATTCGATCCATGGATTCAAGGAATCCGAGATGCACCAGACGTTCTTGCTCCGCGCGCTTTCTCTCGGCGATGTCAACGAACGTGCCCACGATCCCTGCCACGTGTTTGCTTTCATCACGAAATACGTTCTTGGCAAAGATGACGGGGCGGTCTATTCCGTTTTTATCTCGTGCGATGAACTCATAAGTCTGCAGCTCGGGATTGTGCATCAGCTCCAAGTCCCTTTGGTGATATATCTCCGCATTTTCACTTGGCCAGAGCTCCATAACCGTTTTTCCCTTTATCTGATCAGCACTGGCCCCGGTAAACTCAGAGAAGGCTTGGTTGCATCCCAGATACCGACCTTCTTTGTCCTTATAAAATACTGGCGTGGGAATTGCCGATAACAAAGCTTCGTTAAACATCAGCGATCGCTCAAGTTGCTTGTGGGCATCCATCAATTCCCCTTCCGCCCTTTTGCGTTCAGTCATGTCCCTTGCGATGCTCAGAATAACAGTTCTCCCCCCGTATGATACCAGACTGGAACTGACCTCCACTGGTAGTCGCCTTCCATCCTTTGTTTCGTGCCATGTTTTAAATACCTGGATTTTATCTCTTGGCATGGAACGGGCCAGGTCTTGTATCTGTTCGGGCGTCAGGTTATCGTCAATATCAGAAATCTTGGCAGATAGAAGCTCTTCCCGCGTGTAACCCAAGACTTTGGCGGCGGCATTGTTGACATCCAGAATCGTCGTATCAAAATCAATCACCCAGACAGTCTCATTCATTCCATCGATCAAATCCCGATACTTTCTTTCGCTCTCCCGCAGGGCATCCTCTGCCCGCTTCAGGTCCGTAATGTCTACCGAAGAACCGATAATCTGGACGATCTTTCCTGCCTCGTCTCGTACCGCCGAAAGCCGCGTCAGCCACCAGGCTTCCTGGGTGCGCCCAACGAATGGCGCTTCGCACTGGATGGCTTCGTTGGTCTCCAGGCAGCGCTGGCAGTTCGCCCGCAGCGCTGCGGCGTTTTCTTGGGGAAGGCCGGAGATTTCTTCGGGGCGCTTGCCGGCTACGTCCTCATTACGAAGGCCGGTGGCTTTCTCGCAGGCCGGGTTGAGGCCGCCGAAAACGAAATCACCGTCCACATCAACCTGTAAGACGAAGATCGGAACTCCCATATGCTCGTAAATGCTGCGAAAGAAAATTTCCTCGTTCATAAAGTCACCTCGGGTTCAACTGCGGCTCCAGGCTCCCTTGGGCGAAATGCGAGCATCAGCGATGCGGCTTTGCCGCGCCCACCTGGATGCCTTTGTGGTACGCCCCCGCATACGGGATTTCTGACCGGCATGTCGAAGATCCCGGTTAACCGGGAGGTGTGAACTTCGGGGGAAAGCTCCCCATTGTGCCTGCCTCCAATGGCAGACATCAGCTGAATTGACGGGTTTCCGTTTTTGGTGTCTGCTGCCAGGCTTTAACGCCATGCATGGCTTCAGAAGCGCATCAGGACGACCATTTTCAGCGAGCGCATTCGCCGGTACCTATGCCAGACCAGCGAGCGAACTCAAGATGACGAAACATTCCTTAAAGTTGGGAGAGCCCCTAAGAGACGGGCGGGGTCTTCAATGCTGTTGAGATGTTGAACGGATTCTAACAAAAGTATTAGCCGAAGGCAAGAGCCTGCCCCGGACCCGATCCGGGGCGTTGCCGCGGGGGGTATTGAGGGGTACGTTGTTTCAATGCTGTCTAACAAGTCAACATCGCAACAACATCCCCTTCTTTCCCTTACGAAAAACTCAGCCGCGCGAGATACGAGCGTCGGCTGAGGCGTCTTGTTCGCTGGCGTTCTCACCGATGTCGTAGAGAAAATCTGGTGAGAAGTCAGCGTTGTTCGGCCAGACGACTGTGTCTATATCGCGGTTCACATAAAAGGATTTGAAAAACCCCTGATCCTTCAATGGCTCAAAAATAGGGCCGTCAAGATGGGGCTCCAAATCAACAGCTTTGACTTCTCCGTTGTCAAATCGGATTTTAAGCTTGTATCCACCAAGATAGGTTGCTTCAGTGACCCATCGCATGATCGTTCTCCTAATCAAGGGGTTTGATTTTCTCCAAAGCTTCACTCCTCTGGGCTTTTTCCCAGTTCACCATGAGTTCATCTCTATGCTGAAATGCCCACTCCAAAACCATTGAGATTGCCCGCCGTGGAAGCTGGCCCTCCATCAATTTGAGATCTTCAATCGAAAAGGCAGCCCATTGCCCAGCGTATTTGAACATCTCCCCTGGTGGTCGGCGCCACCAACTTATTCGGTCAATGTTCGGATTCGCACGCGGTAGGCTGTCTCGCCGAAACTATCGTAGGTAGATGCCCTCAGGATGAAGTCGCCGGCATCCGTGGTGATCCTCCTGCCCTTCCTCCGGATGGCATGCAAATGCTCGCGTAGGCACCGGGCCTCGTCGGATAACGCTGGGAACCTGGCAATGCCTACCCCAAGGGAACCTTTCATGGCGCAGACCTCTTCGTGTCCATCCTTGTATTCGATCTCGAGTCTGTCGGCGCCGTAAGCCACTGCCTTTGCTACAAGTTGCTCCAAGACATCATTAGACTCGCAGCGTGGCTTAACCATCTTTCTTCTCCGAATCAATCATCTCCACGCACTACGAAATTCTCTCAACCTTGATGTCAAGTATTCCAGCTATCCGTTTCGCCATTGCCGGAGTGAGCCTGCGTTTCCCTCGTTCATAATCGCTGATCATATTTTGGCGCACACCCAGCTTTGCCGCAAGCTGTGCTTGAGAAAGAGTTGCTTTAAGTCGTGCAGCGGAAAGAAGGTTACCGACTCTATTGGACTGCATTTCTTTCCAAAAATCAGTTTCTTCAATGGGCACACTCTCAGAATTTTCGGATGTGAGAATGCTTACCTCAAATTTTTTCCCGATCCATTCGATGAGTTCGTCAACATTTTCACCCTGAAGGGATATCTCAATACGGGGCTTTTTCACGAGAGCCAACATAATACACCTCAATTACGATTTCCCCTTGTCTGTGTGTCCAACATGCCACATAGCGGTAATTCAAATGGCAGTGATATGTTTCGTTTCCCAAGGGGGAAAAATTGTGCCAACCTTTTTGGATTGGTCCATCTGCTTTAAGGTCTTCAATCAATAAAAATAATAACTTTCGCACGTTTCCGGGAAGCTTTTCAAGCCCACGGAGGGCTTTCTTTTGGATTTTGACCTCGTACTTCCTATGGTTATAATATAACCTTATTTGGTTATAATCAAGAACTATTTTAGCGTCGTGGGAATCGGGACAGAAGGAGGCCTCCGCGATTCCCCTCTCCCACACCACCCCCGCCAAGACGGGATCTGCGACAGGCATACGGGTCACCTACCTCGGCGGTTCGGATGAGATGCTCTCTTCATGTACGGCGTCGGCACGCCGAGGCCCGTAAAGGACTTCGCAGGTAATGTCCTTACGTTCTCCTTAATGTCGAGCGATCGCCTCTCGATTTATGCGGCGGCGAAGATCACATTGAGTGAGCACGGGGACTTTGTTTCTTTGTTGCCCAACAAGTCAACATCGGGACAACGTTCCTCTCTCCCCCACGTAGCGCTGGAATGACAATCCGCCTCGAAATCAGTTCGGGATATGGGAGAATGAAACCCCTCGCGAGTTCGGCTTCGAGCAGATGGGAAGCCGCGATGACAACATGGCCTTTGGTAAGAGCAAGAAGCCTCAGGGTTCGAGCGAGGGAATTCTTGATCTAATCTACGTCATCTGGGGTGCAGGCGACCTGGCTGTACGTCACTCGATCAAGTGCAGTGAATTACACTCTATGTGGATGGAGTTGCTCGGGTGTCGCTTGGTCCATTTACAATTTATTACCTCAAGTCGCCCAACCCTCAGCATCAGCGGCGGTGGGCAGCGCCGTCCGCTGGCTGCTGTTGTTAGCCCTCTTCATCTGTTTCATCGTTTCCTGGGGCGCTGGCGATGAAGCTCAAACCGGTTGCCGAAAGTTTCGCGGAGAACTCCACACGAGCCTTGGCGATTGTTTCAAAGTAGTTCCGAAATGCGTCGGCCTGACTCCTTGCCCATGCTTGCGATTTCGGCAATGGAATGATGATCTCGCGAAAGCGCGAACCGCAGTCCTCACGGTTTGTTTGCATGAGCGCGATACGACGCCACTGATTTCTCACCGCACTGAGGCACAAGGCCCAAAAGAGATAGAAAGGCTCCCACACTGAGGTGTTGATGACACGGAAAACGAACATCTCTTTTGTGAGAACCACCTGCTCTTCCCCCGGCACAACTATGGCGAACTCGCCGATGTTACTACTCGCCCGATTTGGCGTCAGAACGTCCCATGGTTGAAGTCCACTATTCTTGCCACGCCAAAACCTTTCGGCGACCTTGGCGGTGACAAGGTTCGTAGGATTGATGTTCATACGCATTGCGCGGATGTCAGAAACCTTGATGTAGGGAATGGTTCCGGCTCTTTGGTCGTTTCCAGGACTGCCATGTCCGCCGCGCACGGTGAGAATCTTTGCATCAAGAAGTGCTCCAAGTGTTATGCCCTCCGTTCCAAGATCACGGAGCAGCTCTCTCATCGGTTGATTGTAGCGATCATCGTAGTATGTCGGCACAATGACGCCAGTTGTGAACACGTCTGATTCGTTGACGTCAAAGCGACAAGCCGAAGGTACCCCCTCAACATAGGCGTCTACCGCCGCAATCAACTCATTGTCTACTTCCTCTGTTCGCTTGCCGGTCGCCGGGTCGGTCCTATACCTTACGCCGCCGCTCTTGTAAATTCCGCAAGTCTTGGGGTTCAGGAATGCAACTGTGTGACGTTTTGTATTCATGCTCGCGTAGCTACTTTCTCAAACACGTAAAAGTTTGTCTTTGCTCGGCAAAAACCTTGAAAGGCCTCCATTGGGATATTTGCAACAACAACAGGACGGAGGCGGGGTCTAATCCATTCCGTCACGAAACGGTAGTTGGGGGAGAAGAAATATGTCTCTGGCAACACAATTCCAACCCGTCCTCCCTTCTTTAGCAATTGGTAGGCTCGTTGCAGGAACAAGAGACCTATCTCCAAGTCCCTGTAGCCGCCGTCATTCTGAGCGGCTATCGTGAGGCCAGACAGGCGACTATCCTTTGCGGCAACCTTGAGATTCTTGCCGAACGGAGGATTGGTCAAGACGACTGAAAATCGGCCATCCTTGAACGTGCCTGACGAAAGATGAGAGAAGTCAGTACTCCACTTGTGCGTCCGCACGGAGTCTCCGCGGGCACAGTGAGCAGAGCCATCCCCGGCTATCTGCATTATCGCCTTCGTGAGCTTCAGGCCGATGGCGTCTTTCTCGATTCCGAAGATGTGAGTCTGAGCCCATTTAGAAAGGCCAGAATCCGTCATTTTGGGAAAACGCCGCTTCATTTCAATCATGCTCTGCACGAGAAAGCCGCCAGTCCCACATGCCGGATCGATCACGATGTCTGATTGCTGAAGCCCCATGAGGCGAACCCCCGCCTCGATCACGGCTTGAGGAGTGAAGTACTGGCCTTCTCCCTGTTTTAGAGCCTCGCTTCGCAGCACTTGAAAGGCCACGGCGACCGAGGAGACGCCCATGTCCAGCAGACGAAGCCCTGACAGGGCATCAACACATGCTGTGATAGTGTCATCGGACAAGCGCAACCTCTTGTCATTCTCTGTCGTGAAAGTTTCTGGGTAGACGTCGGCAAGGTTCTCGAATGCGTCGCGTACGGCGGTAGCGGTCTTCTTTGCTGATTCCATGCGCCGGAAGATGACTGGACTGTCTGGATCAGACTTGCCCTGTTTGTCGCTTTCTAGTTTGATCAGCAAGAGATTGCAAAGTTGGTCAAGTTGCTCTTCCCTGCGAGTCACCACCGTGTCAAAGATCACAACCTTGTCCAACAGGTCCGAAATGACTTTTCGAAATATCTGTTCGGTCGGTTCGACCAAGTCAGAGTATGTTGTTGTTTGGACGTCTGGCGCAATCGGCTCACCGGGCCGGGGCAACTTGTCCAGTTCAAGTCGTTTCAGCAGCAATCTGCCATCGGGACTTCGGTACAGGAATGCTGCCTTTGCTGAGGGCTCCGGGGAGTTGACCCATACGCCAAGGCTCGCATGCGGCTCGCCGACGAAGTAGCTCTCCAGTTGACTGACTCCGGCCTTCTCATTCGGTTGCTTGCATTCAACGATGAAGAGTAGATGGTTTGGATCACCACGGTGGGTTTCCCCGTCAAAGACGGCTACATCAACAGGAAAGCCAGCGAAACTCTGACCTTTTTCCCGTTTTGTGGCCTCAGATGGGGTCTTCGGAATCCGCCATTCCGTCTTGCCGAAAATCATTTGACCAGCCTTCCACCCCCGGGAAACGAGGAGGTTTACCAGTGGTCCAACAACGCCGTACTGCTCCTTGGTCTCTTTCAGGACGGCGACAACGTGTTCTTGGTAATCGTACTTCATGATTTCATACGCTCGTCTTCTTGTTTTCGACGCATCGCTTTCATTCTCTCCAGGCTAACGGTGAGTTCAGTTGGCCCGTGCTGTTTCAGGATCAACTGAAACGACAGGTTATGCCAATCACTACATCGCTTGGTTCCATCAGATCTGTCATACTTTGGGAGGCTTAACCAAGGACTCTTTCATGGTTTCCAGTTGTTCTCGCACTCGGGCCAATTCCGTAGCAACATTGTGTATGTCGAATTTACTCGTTGCTCCCCACGCAACCCCATCAAAGGCGCTAAAGTCAAAGGGGAACTCAGTCTTGCTCCTGCTTTTGAAATACCTATACACCGGGACAGGGTTGTCATACTCAACTATTACCGTAAAGGGCTTTGCGAGCACATCTCTATTCGCAACCATGTCACACCAAAAGAACTGTATCTTCTCATTGGTGCCCAAGTACGGAAAGCTCTTCTTGAAATATTCTGAAGTTCTCTTTGCCACTAGACCCGCCTTTTCAGCAGAAGGCCCAAGATTATCCCAACCGATGTAGTCTGGGTTGGATGTAATAACCACGTTCTTCAGTTCTACTCCCCTATTCTCAAATATGAAGTCAGTGAGCTGTACTGTCCGACTCCACTCTTTTGTGTCGCGCGGGAGGGTCTGCATAAAGAAGGCGACATTGGGGACTTTCGGCTTTACAATTGACTCATATACGATGAATAGAAGCAGAAAGAAAGTCAGCACGTCATACATTGCGGTCAATGCTATCGACCATTTTTCATAGCAAGACATTTCTCACCTCCGCTTCCAACCATTGCCGCCAAGCAGCAACGCTTGCAGGAAAGGTCTAACGCGCATCACGACGCTCGACGGCTTTTGCCTTAACCCCAAAACCCGTTGTTATATGAAAACTACTTCAGCGTCGGAGGTAACCCACAAATTTGTGGACGGTCCTTTTCTCCGTGATATCTATTGCTCTATTCACAATGCTCACGGCCTTTTTATCAGAAACATGGAAAAATTCTCGCTTGGGACTTATCCTTTTAGGAAGCATTTCATGTGCAAGGGATTCAGCGTCCTTAACATTGATGGTATATCTGTAATAAAGTATCTCAAACCAATATCCATATCTATTTTCAATTTCCCTTAATCTGTCCTCCACATTTCGCAGAAACCCTATCATTCCGACTTTCTTGAAATGCCTCTCATTGGGTCGGTACAGAACGTAAAGGTACCCATTTTTATATTGTTCATGATTCAAATAGCCATACCAATTGTCTTCCAGATCCCCGAAGCATCTAGCTCTCAAATATTCATTTATGTTTTCGCACATTTCTTTTGGGATACTGGAGTTTTTTGCCCGTTTATATGCTCTATTGACCCAATCATCCGCTTCATTCTTGCCCCATAGGAGATGGCATTTTCGATGTAACTCAATCAATTTTAGGGCCACATCTGATGGACATCTCTGAGCTACCATGTCATCCTTAATGTGGTAGGGGAGAACTTCATATTTTGCTTCTATTGATTGGTCCATAAGCTCTTTTCAAAGCCATTTCCACCTCGATATTCCCTTTTCGTATTCCGTATTCAAGCATAACGAAAAGCTGTCGGGCGGCATGGTCCTCGCCGTCCCGACCAGCGCCAGGTTAAATGCTTACCATATATTGTTGCTTGGAAATGATCTGATCTCTTCTTTCTCAACCAACATCAAAAGTGCATCAGTTTGTATGAAAGTAATATTAAATATCAGTATTTCATTCCAATATTGTTCTAACGCTTCTCTTAAAAAATCTAATCCCTTCGAATAATCTAATGATGGGAGAGGCAAGTTATCATAGATTAGAAGATAATTTCTTGAGAATTTATCGAAATCATCCTTTCTGAGCAAACTGGTCTTATGTTTAATTATCTCAGACATTGCGACCGCCCACTGGATTTCTGGGCTGTCACCTTCCCAACCTGGTCCTGTCAATTTCGTACTTTTCGCAATTTCATATATTTCCTGGGGTCTTCGTTTTTGTCCCCATTTGAATAGAGACATATCCACAACTGTTTCATCTTCCGTCTTTTCTGAAATTGCACTGGCATGTGCATAATCTTCAGGTATGGCCTCAGTGTGCTCGATCCCTATTTCCAGGTTATTCGTTACAAGATGGAAATCTGGCTTGTCGCGATGAGTAAGCTTGATTGGAAAAGTCAATTCATTGAAAGCAGTTAACCAATGACAAATAGACCAGCGCTCACAATGTTCTTTTGTTCGGCCGCACGAGCGTAACGGCACCGAAATATCAACAGATGATAACTCTGCTATCAGATCGGTTCTATTTGAAGCTGAAATATTCATTATCTCTACGCGCATTTAACGTTGCACTTAACCGGGCGCGGCTGGTGGCGCTCCGGTTGAAGCGCTTGTTGGCTTTCGTGTCTTTGGCATCCCTTTCGCCTGCCATACGTTGGGGTACAGGAGTATTCCTATCAGTTGATACACAGTCGGCGCAACCAGATCACCGGACTTAGTTCTCCTCAACCGCCGTTTCCATCGAACCGAAAGCCGGCTATCCAGCAGTGCTTGATACAGCAAGCTATGCCTCTGGAACCGGCTTATTCCACAGCTTTCAAACTCAAGAATCATTTCGCTTGGACTCCACTGTCTCCCATCGGGATATACCATTCTTGGCATAGCAGCCGCCAAGGGCTCTCGCGGTTGAGCCCACAACCCTGTATCGACCCACCCATGAGCAGGGAAAACTATAGCACTAACACGGGAGCCGACTGCCGATGTTGCCGAGCTTGCCCTTCGAATACGCGAAACGGCGAGGTTGGCAACATCATAAGCCTGAACACCTGGCACCGAAAGCAGGGATTCTATATCCTCCGTAGTTTTTGGCGGAAGCGCTGATGTATACCCATTGAGACAAACGCGTGCCTTTGACGGGACTGCAAAATAGATTCGAAAAGGTTTCGGGGCTGGGACTTCAGCCTGCTTCTCTTCATTTACCCAGGCAGGAACGTACTCCTGATCTGTTACTACTGCTATCCACGGATCTGCAAAGAGCCGCGTGTAACCAGCAAACACAACTGTAAATATTGGCGGGCTCTTTGGGTACATGGAGCGTATGTGATTTGATTCTTCGGCCAATGACACGGCAACACGGTGCAGAGCAGTTCCCAGATTATTGCCACAATTCGCGGCTTTCGACAATGCATCGGCAACTACTTTGTCCGTTGTCACGTACTTGCCATTTCGCCGTTTCCACTTTGCAAAGCCCGTGTAAGTGACAGCCCCCCGAACGTCGGCAAAGGCAAATGCAATATGCTTGTTGAATTTCTCGTCTTCCGGCTCGAATTGATTACCGCGCTGAACCACAGACCTGCGATCAGCAACAGACAAAACAAACTCCTGATGTAACATGGTTGCAAGAATCGTCACGGGAAAAGAACTCCTTGAAAGATTGTCACATTACGCGTCCGATTTACGATGCCGTGTTAAGCCAACAGATATTAGACAGAAAAAATCTATTACAAAAAAATTGGCTGAAGCAATTATTCAATGATATTTACAGGATAGCCCACAGGCTCAAGATGCTTAAAAAATATGATTAATAATCTCAAAGAGTTATGCTAACCCATGCCAAAGTGATAGAATTTTGCTGCCTATCATGGCAGCGAACTTTGTAAGGGAACCATTTGAATCGGCTGACTTTTTTAGCTGCAAAAGGGCATCCTACGACAAATGGGTTCAGGTTCATGGTGACGTTGACTCGCGACAGGGGTTTCGGATTCGTCGGCACGAAGCCCGAGGTTGCTTCCGGGTTGATCCGGACAAAGATACAGGCTTCCGGCAGAGACAGGCCCGGGGGTCTGGAGGGACCCGGTCCCGAGAATATGCCGGGGCGGACAAGTGTCAGGGGTATGGATTGGGTGCGGCGCCATCATCAAAGAGTCCCTCCTGCGAGAGGACTATTGCCGTTTGAACCCGCAGCATGACCTTCGCCGCCGGACCCGGCAGACATCCGGAGAAGCCGGGGCGAGGGGCGTCTCCGGTGGGTCGGAAACTGAAAAATTATCCTATGTCACCCTAAATAAAATGTCAACATGCAGGTTTTGTTCAAAGCCGGATCATGAGACTCAAACCGAGCTTTTCACGGCCTTGTTGAGCGCTGACTGCCGACCGAACAAGTCTGACTCGGGTCATCCGCATGGGAAACCCCCGACCTATTTCCAGGCGATATCCATATCTAACGGTATCAATGGTGCAGGGCTTGGTGTGCTCGTGGGTCAGAAGGTCTGTCTTATGGTGGTTGGTGAAACCCATTCACTCGGTGCTCCCATGACCCAGGAGGCGCTCTCAGGGATGAGGTCGGCCCCGAACTCCGTAGATCCTTTTTGTTTGACTTTTGTGTCAAAAGCGGTATGCTTTTGAACAGTCATTTGATTAAAACCTTACCGCAATGAGCTTCAGTTCCGCCCGCCTTTCCAGTTCCGCCATCGCCATCCCCAGCTAAACAGCATACCAATACCACAACAGATTTTCTGCGCCCATCCGGTCTTCTTCCCACCGAGGAGCTGTTCCCGCGATAGGGACACTCCTCCAACTCCGATAGATCCCAAAGAACTCAGACCCTCAACAGGTTCAAATCGGCTAACGATGAGCACCATTTCCAGGCAATATCTATATCCATTGGACCCATGCGGGAATCGATGGTGTGGGATCGTGCCCACCGAAACCCGCATCGGAGGGCCTCCCGCCCCGAACTTAGACCCCCTTATTGTGGCGCCTTGTCCCGACCATAATATCCTGCGGTCATATTTCCGTTTACGTCCGAGCCCGTTTCCGCTATATTTCACCTTTAAAAAGCAACTTCTTATCGCCTCACCTCAACCTGATTGTGCCTGAACGAAAACCCCGTTCAGGCACAATTACGAATTGAGGAATTGCGAATTCCGAATTGATGGAATAGAGTTGAAATTAATAAAACCAAGTTTTCGATTCCACCCTTTTTGGATTTCCGGGTTTCCGTTCAGACACTAATTAACAAACAAATCAAGGGAGAAAAATGAGACCATTCTTTTTTTTCATGACGAAGCCGGCTTTTTGTCGAAAGGGCTTAATCTTGCTGTCCTGCCTGTCTGCATTGCTGATATTGACACTGGCACAGGTGCCCCGTGCATTCGGCGCGATCACCTATTACGAGATGACGGTGCACAACAACTTCGGCCCGGGCGAGTTTTACGGCGCCACGCCGACGGATGGGCAGATTTGGCTGTTGACCGACTATGCGATCGAGTATTGGCAATCCGGCACACTGAAAAAACTAAATCCGGATTCGGTGCAGGGAAACTACGATATTGTGCGATTGAGTGACATCGACCAGGGCAAGATACATATTCTCCGCCCCAACAATGGCACGCGGTTTTACGCTATTTTGAGCGATTCGAAACCTGCGACAACACAGCCGGACGTTACCACAACGATGCCCTACAACTATTTCGAGTGGGTTTTCTTTGGTTCCGCGCCTCAGACCTTTGATATGTCCTGGATCGATCGGTGGGATTTCCTCACCCGTATGGAGTTTTCGAATCTTCCGGCAGATCGGGCCCCCTATGGGCTTTATGGAGCAAAGCAAGGCCAGTCCACCGCCGTGGCAAGCGCCGCTATTGCAGCCTACACCACCCAGCCCCAGTTCGCGTGGCTGGGTGCAGAGGGTGGCGGCTTTTCGAAAAAACTCTTGTTTCCGGGTGCCACTAATCCCATCGGCTGGATCACGCGGAATCAATTTACGGGTATTGGATTTGCTAAGAATATCGGTAGTTTTACCAGCGCCCTGGACCGGATTATTGCCACCACAACGGCGTCTGGAACTGTATGGACGGCAGGGTACGAAGGCACGGGACCGAACTGGACCACCGCGGGTTTCCGTGTGGGCTACACCGAGCCCTTGAGCGATCCTGCGACGGGAACGGTCAATGATGCAACTGCCTGGACCGCCTACGTTTCTTTTACAAAGGATGGCTCCGGCGCGTACACCATGCATGTCAAAGACTTCACGCTCTACAAATTCAACGCGGCTGGGCAGGGTGTTCAGATATGGAATGCGGTGACCAACGCCGGCGGCGCCGTATACGAAGCAACCGAGGCTCAGGGCGTGCTCGACTGCATCTGGATTTCCTCGTGGAACAATCTCGCAACTCCCTGGCCAGCCTGGGTCACCAATCTCGGCGGAAACAGTGCGAATATGATGTATGCCATCTACAACGCCATCTTTTCGGGGGTTATCTACAAGGACGAATTTGTGAACAATTCGCCGCTTCCCACAACGGGGGTATGGACGGGGTACGTGCCGCGCATCAAGGGCGTAGACACCTACAATTTCGAGATTCTGGTCGAGGGGGCCCCGGTAACGGGTGGACTTGGCGGGCTTCTGACCGGACAGGATATGATCACCCTGCAGGACGATCGCCGAACAGCCGGTGATCTGGTGAATCCGTACTATCTGGAACTGATGCGCACACAGGAGGTCACCCCCGCCTATCTGTATCCCTCTGCGGACATGTGGGCGTTTAAAGGAACCACCGGTGATCCGCCGCAATTGGGAATTCAATCAGGCGCCCTGGGTCCCGGGGACTTCGGTGATAACGCCACGCTCGACTGGTATCTCGGCGGAGGCGGAGGCCAGACGCAGCACCACCTTTACGTAAGCAGTGACACCGAAAACAAGTGCGGAGGCAAGACACCCTGCCATACCACCATTCAGGCGGCCGTTGACGCAGCCACCACCGGATCATCCATATTCATAGCGGGCGGGAACTACTCGGAAACCGTTACCGTGAAAGGATCCAAGGCGCTGACTTTTAATGGAAACTGGGATCAGACATTTGAAAACCAAAATGGCAACACGGTGTTGACCCGGGCCCCCGGCGTGGAACAGGGTTCGGCTTTGACGCTGCAGGAATTACATATCACGCCGTGATGTGTAACGTCATCTGTGTCATGGTGGTGTCTGTACGTCTGAAGGCGCACCCGCCGGTCTCCGCTGTGAGGTGGAAATACCCGGCAAGGAGCACAGACGATCAAAGGCGGTCAATAGCAGTCCTCCTTCTTTAATTTTCTAAATTTCCGCCGTTGCCCTGAGCCCGAAGATCCATCCACCCGGACTTTCCCCCGCATTCATGGAGTCTTTCATGTACTGCACGTCTCCTGTGATGGCAAACATGTGGTTCAGGGCAACACGGACATAGGTCTCGAACACATGGGTGTGATCCACATCCTGATTGCCGCCGTTCATGTGGGCGTAGCCGATGCCGATAGTGTCGGAAAAACGTCCCCAGAGGGTGCCGTTGATATGGACTCCTCCCGAATAGACTGCCTTGCAATCTATGGCCGCCGCGTCATCCTGCCAGCCGAACCTGATCCATGCCCCCAGAATGTCACCCAGTTCCTGATCAAAAGAGGCGATGGCGCACCTGCGTCGTTCCAGGTGCGTCCCCGCAGGATTGGGATAGGCATCGCTGGACATGCCCAGCAGGAGTCGATAGTTTCCATGCCCCAGGCCCGAATCCGCGGCATAGGCCAATTGCATGAAATATGCATTGTACGACTCATCGAACTTCCCTTTCCGGCCATTGCTTCCAACGGCCATGGCAAAAAGCGACCCATCTCCCATTCAACGGCAGCGCCCAGGTCATAGGGTGCCAGCCGCCAATCGAGAAGCTTACCCGGCCGGTATGAGTCGTTCTCTCGAGAGGGGGTGGCCATTAAGACGGCTTCCTATCGGGGGTCTCAATTCTCATGAAGATGCGATCGAGAATCGATCGGAGTTTTTCCTGCCCGATCCTGCATCGACCATTCGGACCATCAAGTAGGTTTGAAGGAGGGAAAGCCCCACAAAGTACCCGATCCAGAGGGGTATTCCGGCCCACATGGGACTGGTGCTCCCCCAGGCCCAAAAATCGAGAGAAAGGAGAAACACGCCCAGCAGGAGGTAGACATAGGGGCCCGACATCCATTGAGGCATGGATAAGTGAAGGAGTCCCTCCCGCCAAAGCAAAAACCCGTGTATGGTCAGATAAACCAGAAATGCCAGCGCCATGACCGGGACTACCGGCAGAAACCCCCAGGTGGGCGTTGCTTTAAAGTAGCCGAGGATCATCAATCCCTCGCCGGTGAGTATGGATAGAATGGCCGGGAGCGGCCACACTTTTTTGAAATAGAGTCCGAATATGACCGTGGGAAACAGGACGGCGAGCCCGGTGAAGGTCTGTGTTGCAATCTGGAGGATGGTTGCGGGAGGCCGGTATGCGAGGGCAAGCCCTGAGATGCTCAGGATAACGACAAAGATCCTGCCTGCCGCATGACCCTTCCAAGCTCTTTGTGCAACGATGGGGAGGACGTCTCTTGTAAAGATGGAACTGAGAGTGAGGAGCTGAGAGTCCATGGTGGACATGAGCGCGCCAAGTCCGCAGGCAATGACCAGTGCGGCCATGGCATCTCCGGAGACCAGGGTAATTACCATGGGGAGGATGCGGTCGGCCTCCTTGCCGGCAAGATCCGGAAATGAGAGATGCCCCAGGACCCCAACAGTAACCGGCATAAAGAAGATGATGGTGCATACGATGGGATAGAGAATCATCATCCGGCCGAGGGTCTTCTCGTTCCTTGCCGAAAAAAACCGCTGAAAGAGCTGAGGGAACATCGGATCGCAGAAAAACCAGAGCATGATGAAACTGAACCAGATGGCAGGGGTATATTTTCCGGAGGCCCCCGGCCGTGAGAAAAGCTCCGGATAAATGGCGAAGACCTTCTCACTTGCCGCGACAAACCCGCCATGGTGGTTGGCTACCTCAAACAGGGATATGCCTAGCATCACGGCCATCAGCATCCCCTGGAACAGGTCGGTCCAGGCAACCGCCCGCAACCCCCCGCGAAGGGTATAGAGGAGGGTGATGCCGGTCACAAGGGCACATCCGGCGAAGTATGGAAAGCCTACCAGCTCCTGGAGGGCATATCCCGCGGCCATCGGCTGCAAGGCCAGGTAGGGTATAGTGAATATAATCATGACCAGGGCAAAGAGAAAAGAGAGGAGAGGGCTGTTATACAACAGCCGGATCATCTCCGGAGGGGTTATCGTTCCTTGTTCCCGGCCCACGCGCCAGATTTTTCTGCCAATGACCCAGAAGGTGAGGGCCATGAAGCCCGTGCCGAAGCCCATGATGGGGAAAAAGGCATAGCCGTCCCGGTATCCGGCCCCGGAGGTCCCGAATACCGTGAACGCAGAAAAATTAGTGGCCGCCATGGTGCCGAGGAGCACAAAGGTCCCTAACTTCCTGTCGGCCAGGAAATATGTCTCGGGAGTTGATTTCCATCGGGTCCGCGCGAGAAATCCGATGATCAACACAATGACAAAGTAGCCTGCCAGGACGCACACTTTAATAGACATTATCAGGGACTCCTTATGGAATGCCGTGCCGGTTCCACGTGAGGTGAACAAAAAAAGCCACCCCAAAGTCGGGATGGCTTTTGCCTGACATAACTTTGTCCAAAACCGATATTCACTGTTGACTTATTCTGTTCAACTGCAGATGTTCTGTCAAGAATTTTTTGTCACTATCAGGCGACCTGATCAGGCCCGCCGGATCATGAGGTCAACCTCGTAATTCGCCTCCGCTCGGGTTTCCCGCTTGACGATCACCCGCGCATCTTATATAAGAGATCGGCTATCAATGCGAGTTTTTTGCCGAAATCAGACCATGGGTTCTTCCCAGCGTTTCACCTTTTGTTCCACAAAATCAGAGAGGATGGGGGTGCATGGATGCACACGAAGCCGAGCTATGACGAGCTGGAGCGGAGAATCGAGAGACTGGACCAAGCGGAATCGGCACTGAAACAGGCACAGGAGGCCTTGCGTAAGAGCGAGGAGATGTGCCGCCTGTTGTTAGAGAGCGGCGAAGAAGGAATCCTTATTATCCAGGAGGGTAAGATCAGGTTCTTGAACCCACGAGGCCTTGCGTTCATGGGCTATTCTCTGGAAGAGATGCTGTCTCGGGACATGTTGACCTTCATCCACCCGGACGACAGGGGATGGATTGCCCCGCTTTGCCTCGCCAAGCTGGCAGGGGAAGACGTGCCTTCGGGCAGTTGCTTCAGGGTCATCCACAAGAATGGCTCCGTCAGATGGGTGCAGAGCAGATCCACCCTGCTGGACTGGGAAGGCAAACCCGCCCTTCTCTCTTTTCTGACCAACGTCGACGACCGTAAACGGGCAGAGGAGAAATACCGTCTTCTGGTGGAGAATGCCGGGGAAGCCATATATGTGGCCCAGGCCGGCAAGCTCACGTTCGTCAACAAGAAAACCATGGAGATCAGCGGATACTCGGAACAAGAGCTGACATCCGGGCCTTTCATCGAGTTCATTCATCCGGATGATCGGACCATGGTCCTGGAACGGCACATCAGAAGACAGAGGGGGGAAGATCTTCCCTCCTGCTATCCCTTCAGGATAGTTCATCGCTCCGGCGAAATCAGATGGGTGGAACTTCGCGCGGTTGCCATCCAGTGGGAAGGGAAACCCGCCACCCTCAATTTCTTGTCCGATATCACCGAACGAAAGCGGGCAGAGGAGGCCTTGCGGGAGAGTGAGCTCTTTCTGAAGGAAACCCAAAGGATTGCGCGGCTTGGCGGCTGGAAGGCGAATCCTTTTACAGACTATCTGGCCTGGACCGACGGGGCCTATGACATCATGGAGGCCGACCCGAATTGCCAGCCCGGTTTTACAGAGGGACTCCGGTTCTTTTTGCCCGACTGCGCTGCCTCCATCCGGGAGAAGGTGATGGCATGCATGACCACGGGGGAGCCTTTCGTCCTGGAGTGCCGGCTCGTCACAGAGAGCGACAAGCAGCTCTGGACGGAGTTCCGTGGGATTGCCCCGGTCACGGAGGGGGAGCGGTCCTACGTGATCGGGACGATTCAGGATATTACAGAGCGCAAACAGGCATTGCAGGAGGACGAAAGGCTTCGAGCCCAGTTCCTCCAGGCCCAGAAGATGGAATCGGTGGGCCGCCTGGCCGGCGGCGTGGCCCATGACTTCAATAATTCGCTCCAAATGATCCTTGGCTATGCAGACCTCGCCCTGATGAAGGCAGACAAGTCTCAAAGAATCCATGCCGAGATCGAGAAAATTAGAAGCGCCGCCACCCGCGCCACGAACATCGTCCGACAACTGCTCGTATTTGCGCGCAAACAGACCATCGCGCCGGAGGCTCTGGACGTGAACGATACGGTGGGGGGCATGCTCAAGATGCTGCACCGGCTCATCGGCGAGGACATCGACCTGACCTGGATCCCGGGGCCGGACCTCTGGCAGGTCAAGATGGACCCGTCCCAGGTAGATCAGATCCTTGCCAATCTCTGCGTCAACGCCAGGGACGCGATATCTGGGGTCGGCGAGATCAGGGTCGAGACCTGCAATGCCGTGCTTGACAGAGGCTATTGTCAGAATCATATCGGGGCGGTCCCCGGCCAGTACGTCCTGCTCGCGGTCGGCGATAATGGCTGCGGCATGGACAGGGATATCATGGCCCAGATCTTCGAGCCCTTTTTCACGACCAAAGAGGCTGACAAAGGCACCGGGCTGGGCCTTGCCACCGTTTACGGCATCGTGAAGCAGAACAACGGCTATATCGAAGTGCAAAGCGAACCGGGAAAAGAAAGCGTCTTCAAAGTCTTCCTCCCCAGACACGAGGGGGAAGAAGAAGTGCCGTCTGCACCTGCGGCCGGGCCTGGCGACTCCCTGACCATTGGTACGGAGACCGTGCTTCTGGTTGAGGATCAGGGACCGGTGCTCGAACTTGGCAGGCGCCTGCTCGTGGAATTAGGCTACACCGTCCTGACCGCTGGCACGCCGGATGAGGCGCTTCGCCTGGCAGAGGCATATGCGGAACCAATCCATTTGCTGTTCACCGACGTGATTCTGCCGCAGATGAACGGTAAAGACCTGGCCGGCCGGCTCGCCGCCCTGCGGCCCGGCCTCAAGTGTCTATTCATGTCAGGGCACACGGCCAATGTGATCGCCCACCGGGGCGTCATCGAAAAGGGGATGCACTTCATCCAGAAGCCGTTTTCCATCAAAGAGCTGTCAGCCAAGATCCTGGAGGTCCTCGGGCAGACATAAGTCTATCCTGACGGCAAGTGTATGGGCGACATTCCCCAGGAAAACAACCATCAAAAAGACCACCTGCAAAGACGGTGCAATTGCAGTCCGTCTTTAATTTCCTAAAATTCCGCCGTTGCCCTGAGCCCGAAGATCCATCCGCCCGGACTTTCCCCCGCATTCATGGAGTCTTTCATGTACTGCACGTCTCCTGTGATGGCAAAGATGTGGTTCAGGGCAACACGGAAATAGGTCTCGAATACATGGGTGTGATCCACATCCTGATTGCCGCCGTTCATGTGGGCATAGCCGATGCCGATAGTGTCGGAAGAACGGTCCCAGAGGGTGCCGTTGATATGGAGTCCTCCCGAATAGATTGCCTTGTAATGTATGGCCGCCGCATCATCCTGCCAGCCGAACCTGATCCATGCCCCCAGAATCTCCCCCAGTTCCTGATCAAAAGAGGCGATGGCGCACCTGCGTCGTTCCAGGTGCGTCCCCTCAGGATTGGGATAGGCATCGCTGGACATGCCCAGCAGGAGTCGATAATTTCCGTGCCCCAGGCCCGTATCTGCGGCATAGCCCAATTGCATGAAATATGCATTGTACGACTCATCGAACTTCCCTTTCCGGCCATTGCTTCCAATGGCCATGGCAACCCCTTTTATGGAAAAGCGATCCATCTCCCATTCAACGGCAGCGCCCAGGTCATAGGATGGCAGAAATGCATTGGGCGCGTTTACTAATGCCGCGTTCATAAACTGGGTGTACTCGTCATTGGAATAGGCGTTTTGATCCAAATAATCGGTGGCGTCGATGATGCCGCCGGAAATCCCCAGCGTGTGATCCGCATTGAATTTGAAGATATGCCTGTACCATGCGGTGAGGAGGTAATCGCGCCCTCTCCCGTTGATGTCCTTAACACTATCCTGAGTGTCGCCCCCCCATGGCGCCAGCTTGAATGGGGATTTGCCTCCCTCCGTGAGGCCGTTTCCCGCCCCGAAACCGAACTTGACAAACAGCTCATCGTTTTCCGTCGGTGTGAAACCGGCCTCAGGCTGAATGGCCAGAAGCCCTCTTCCAAGGCTATTATAGCCCGGCGCATCGGATATGCTTTGGTACTGATAGATCCCTGCCATGACGCCGCCGATGGAAAATTTATCGTTGATCTCGTAACCCGAACCGCTGTCTGTCAGAAGCAGGATTCCGCTCATCGCCAGCAGGCAATCCAAGCCAAACTTTTTAATTACTCGTATACTCACGTCTCTCTTCCCCCCCACAGGTTCATCTTATTTCTATCATTTTTGGATTCGAATAGGAAGGCCCGTGCCCGCCTCCCAAATCTAACATCTTTTTGAAGTCTGAGAATCCGGGCAGGGCCGAGAGCATTCGGGCAACCTTTTGTCCCAGGGCTCCCATGGCCCAGGCAGCGCTGACACGGGTGAGTCCGGTCCAGAGCTCCTGGGAAGAGAAATCCCTGGCTGCTTCCTCCCCACCCGGACCCTCTTTGACAAGACGGGTCAAGTCCTTCAGGGGGGCGACGCTTCTCTTTTCGATCATCTGAAATAGGGGACCTGTATAGGTGGGGGACTCCTTGACAAGGAAGGTCTCAGAGATGGGAAGGTTACGATACAGGCCGCTTTTCTTTTCGATCAGATCGATGGTGGCCAGGACGTTCAGAAGGCGCTTGGTGTTTTCAGGATGTGCCCCAATGTCTCAGGCCACGTCCTCTGCTGAACGGAACGTTGTCAGGGCAATGAAGATCTTGAGTTCGATCCCCGTCATCATCAGCCTGGCCTTTACAGGCCCCATGAGGATTTGAAACAGATCGTCGTAATCAATGGATGTTTCGGGCAGACTGATCACGTTTGCTTCCTCCCTTTTGCACATACCACGTTGGTTTCCTTTTGAATCAGCCTCGACTCTTCCACCTGGAACCCGGCAGCTTCAAGCCATCGGGCCACATCACCCGGACCCACGATGCGGTTTTCCCTGGGGGGCAGGCCGAATTTCTTCAGATAACGAATCCCCATGGCAAGTTTGGACCAGAAAGGCATGCCACAGGAGGTGGCGTCTGCCACCAAAATGCGTCCTCCGGGTTTGAGGACCCGCCGGCTTTCGGTCAATGCCTGCATCGGCTTCCCAAGGATGTGAATGACGTTTCCCAAAAAGACCACATCAAAGGTGCCGTCGGGAAAGGTGGTCCGATAGCAGTCTTCCACTTGAACGATCACATTGGCGAAGGGCGACAGCCTTCGCATTGCCACATCCAGCATTTCCGATGCGACTTCCGTGGCCGTGAGATGTCGGGCCTTTTGAGCCACAGCCTCGGAAAACTGCCCGGTCCCGCAGCCCAGCTCCAGAACATCGTCGGTCTCCTGCAATTGGTTTAACAGCCAGCCCTTTGTCTCCCGCTGGGTGCCTTCACCGACCACATGGGCCGTCGCCGCATCATAACTGCGCGCTCTTTCTCCCCAGTAGTTGTATTCCTTCATGCGCTTTTTCGCCCCAATCCTAAGATGCAATTGCTTTATCCAATGCCGACTTGATCTCCGGTGTTGCGATCGATGAGAAGGGAGGACGCCTTCTCGGATCGAGGAGGCGCCTCATCCTCTCGGGCCTAAGAGGAGAGAGTTCTATAGGCCAAACTTAAAATCATTAAAATTTCCTAAAATTCCGCCGTGGCCCTAAGCCCAAAGATCCAGGCACTGGGATCATCACCCCCGTTTTTATACGAATCCTTCATGTACTGGACGTCGCCCGTGATGGCGAATATGTCGTTCAGGGCGATCCGACCGTAGACCTCGAACACATCCGTATTGTTAACGTCCAGATTGCCGCCCCTCAGATGGGCATACCCGATCCCGATGTTGTCCTGGCCACGGCCCCACAGGTTGCCGCTGATGTTCAACCCGCCGGAGTAGGTGTCCTTATAGCAGATGGCCGCCTTGTCATCCTGCCAGCCGAACCGCAGCCAGGCCCCCAGGATCTCGCCAAACTGCTGGTCAAAAGATAGGGTCAGGCCGCTCAGGCGTTCCCTTTTGGTGCCGGCCACGTTGCTGAAATCGTCGCTGGTGGTATCAATGAGGAGGCGGTAATTGCCTTCTCCCATGCCGAAGTCCATGGTATAGCCGAACTGGAGTCCGTAAAAGTTGTAGGGTTCTTCGAATTCCCCTTCCTGGCCATTGGTCCCCAGGGCCATGGCAGCGCCTTTGATGGAAAAGCCCCCGATTTCCCACTCCATGGCGCCGCCAAGGTCATAGGACGGTAAAAAGCAATGGGGGCCGTTGACGAGGGCGCAGTTCATGAACTGAGTGTACTCATCATTGGCAAAGGTATTTTCATCCAGGTAATCCGTAGCGTCGATGATGCCGCCTGTGAGCCCCAGGGTATGGTCATCGCTGAATTTGAAGGTATGTTTGTACCAAGCGGTGAGCAGATAATCGCGGCCCCTTCCGTTGATGTCCTTGACGCCATCCTGAGTGTCGCCGCCCCATGGCGCCAGCTTGAATGGGGATTTGCCTTCCTCCATGAGGCCGTTTCCCGCGCCGAAACCGAACTTGACAAACAGCTCATCGTTTTCCGTCGGCGTAAAACTAGCCTCAGGCTGAATGGCCAGAAGTCCTCTTCCAGTGCTGTCAAAACCCGGCGAATCCGATAGACTGTCATATTGATAGATCCCTGCCACAACGCCGCCGATGGACAATTTGTCGTTGATCTCGTAAGCGACGCTGGGTCCTGTAAGAAACAGCACCCCGCATATCACCGAGAGGCTATTCAGGCACAATTTTTTAATGATTAACATCTTCATTTTCTTCTTTCCTCCTCTTAAATTGAATTTCTCACCCCAGTAGCATCTTCCGGAGCTACGGGGCAGGCAGAGCACTCAGAGGCACAGAGATCATCCCTTGAAACCAAGAAGTTTATTTCTTTGTGTCTGAGGTGAGATGACCCTCTATCTGTAAATGCGTTTGCCAAACAAAAAGGCGCAGACAGGCCCGCCTTCCTAAATGGCTCCTGTTGCGCCTTCACTTGCCCCGCCGTTGATCGAGACCCGTAAGACCCGCACCGATATCTTAACCGGCGCCGTTTCAGTTGTAATTCACCCTAATGCCATCAGGGTCTACCATGGCAGGACTTATCGGAAATCCGTTCACCTCCGCCAATAATCAAAGGCCGGTAGGCCGTGCAATCCGTTTTGTCGAGACCGCACGTACCTCCACAGGTGCCGCACCCGCACGGAGGCCTTTTCCCTTTTACCGCTGCTCGGAATCGCCGGAACAGGTATCCGCCGGCCAGCAGTGCAATCACTAAAACCACGATCGTATCCAACATCGGTGCGCCTCACATTCTGATTCCTCAGACATCATTTCATATCCTTGGCCTGGACCCAGATCACGGCGCCGACTTCGCTGTCCTTGCCTTCAATCTTTCCTCCTTCCATCAAGGCCGCAAAGCCCCACCAGCCGGCCCTGGGAATGGAATAGGTGAAGACGCCGTTTGCATCCGCCTTGATGGTCTGCGTGACAAATGCATCCTGAGGCGCCTCTGCCTTGGCCGCCTTCACAAATCCGTTCCCATCGACATCGTGATTCAGATATTCCACCTCGACCTCGGCAAAGGGGACGGCTTTGCCCTCAAATTTGACAATGCCCCTGAAGACATTTCCGGTCCAGAGGGCATAAGGCTTATCGAGCGGCACGATCTCGGCCGGAAGCCCGACCTCTGCATCCCAATCCGTCGGTATCCCTGCCGCATTTACAATCATTTTCGTGTGCTGGGTAATATATTTGCTTTCAGAGCCCTCCCAGTAAGGGGCGGGGCTGAGATAGAAGACATAATCCCCCATGCCCTTGAGTTTATAGGATGCCTCGAAGGCCTTGCCTTTATTGCTGAGGCTTGAAAACTCAATTGGCTTCACTTTTCCGAGAAGGTCCTCCTTTTTCTTTTTGTGCAAGACGCCGAAGGCGGCCGGGCTTCCCATATCCATGGTATGCCCAGCCTCAAAGGGGTGGGTAAAAACCAGCTTGAGCTCAATGGGTCCCCCTTTTTGGAGGGCCGACTCCGGCGTATAGATCATCTGAAAATGGGCAAAGGCCGGGATGTGAATGGCCAATGCGGCCATTCCAACAAGTGCAGTTACCATCCACTTTTTCATTGCTGCGATTCCTTTCTTGATTTTTCCTTGGGATTCATGTCAATTTGATTATTGTCCCCTTACCAAAGGGAACGCCCAGGGAGCGGGGCGGGTGTTCAGGGATTCGCCCCGCTTCCAACCTGCTCTGCACGAGGGAAAAGATTAGTCGGAGATCTCCTTTCCCTCCACCTCCACCACATGCCCCGGTCCGGCGTTGAACCGAACCTTGAACGGGACAGAGGGTTTCTTGAAGTTAAACTCACTCCCTTGATCCATCTTGCCCTTGATCAAGACCTTTTCATCCGCGTCCATCACCGTCAACTCCACGCCCGCGGCCGAAGCGCCGTCTGAAAACCCGCCCTCGCAGGTGATAGAGCCGTCCCCGTTGTCATAGCAGGAGCAAATCAGGGTGTGGGCAACCACTTGACCGGCCGCGAGCAGAAAAAGGGCTGTCAGGCCGATTAAAAAGGTTCTTTTCTTCATAGGATTCACCTCCTTTCTTACTGGATACTGGATGCTGGATACCCGACCTCATCCTCTCATCCTCTCATCCTTCATCCTCTCATCTTCTCACCTTCTTACCTTCTTAGCCTTGCAGGCCTCTACGAGAAGTTCTCACGATTCTTAATCAGGCCCATCCCGATAGTCGCCGTCAGGGCCAGTCCATAGAATACAAACATGGCCTGAAGACCTGTAAGTCCCAGGGCCTTTCCACCGGTAAACACCGCCATCGCGACCACCAGCCCCAAAGCCATGGGATAGAACATGGAGAAGAGCATCCATTTGAACGACCCGGACTGGACCTTCACCATGATGGTGGTGGCGATGCAGGGGGGATAGAGGACCATGAAAAGCATGAGGGCCAGGGCGTGAAGGGGCGTAAAGCCTTCCTCGCCTTCAGCCATCCGCTGTTCCAAAGACTGGTCTCCTGTCTCCCCCTGGTCGTAAAGGGCGCCCAGAGTGGCCACACTGCTTTCTTTGGCGGCAAAGGCGCTCAGAAGAGCTACATTAACCCGCCAATTGAAGCCGGCCCACTGGGTGGCCGGTTCCAGGGCCTTGCCGAGACGACCCAAAAAACTGGCATCGATCCGCTCCTTTCGCATCTCCCTGAGGAGTCCATTCCGGTCCTTGACCAGTTTTTTGAGCGCCCTGTTCGCGTTTCTCCCGGTCTTGTCCTTCCCCGGTTTCACAATACTGAAAAACAATGCGTTCTTTTTTTCAAATTCCGCATTGACCTTGTCGACCGCCTCCTTGCCGCCTGCCGTCATTTTTGCCGTCTTATACACGTCCCAGTAGAGCACCAGGGCCAGGAGGTTATCGCCCTGAAGGTTTTGCGTGAACGGGGCGCCCTGGATTTTCTCGTAGAAGGCCTCTATGGCCTTGTCTTTTTCAGCCTGGTAGTGGGCCATGCGATTGTCAGTAAGGCCCGGAAACTGGAGCAGGACAAAGATGACCACGGCCACCGCAGCCACGATGGTGATGATCTTTCGGACAAAGAGCCAGACCCGCTCCACGGCCCGGCCCAGGACCCCTCGAATGGTGGGCAGGTGGTAAGGGGGCATTTCCATGATAAATGGGGCTGTAGGCCTTTTTTTCAACACCGTGAGGGTCAGAAGCTTAGCCACCGGCAGGACCATCAACAGGCTGATGGTGGAGATGAAGAACATGGCCATCCCCCTATAGGCCGCAAAGTAGATGTTGATCAGAAGGACATAGAGGGGAACCTTTGCCAGGCAGTTAAGCATGGGGATGATCAGGATGGTGGCCAGTCTGGAACGCTCATCCGGTATGCCCTTGCAGGCCATGACGCCGGGGACCGCACACCCGCCCACATAGATCCCGCCCAGGACCATGGGAAGGGTGGACTGGCCGTGAAGTCCGAACCGGCCGAAGAGCCGGTCGAGCATAAAGGCCATGCGCGGCATGTACCCGCTGTCTTCCAGGATGGCGATGAGCCCGAACAGGATAAAAAAGATCGGGATATAGTTGAGCAGGGCATTGATACTGTCCACAAACCAGAGGGCGAACGAGCGGATAATGGGGATTTCGATAAACCCCGGGCTCGGGGTGATCGCCTCTGTCAGCGCCCTGAGTTTTGCCAAAATGGGCCATGTGTAGTTGGTGATGTTATACCCCTGCACGATGGAGAGGTAGTAGAGGAGATATATCACGCCGATCAAGATGGCCGGACCTAAGAAGCGGTTGCACACAAAGCGGTCCACCTTGTCGGAAAGGGGTCTTCCTATGCCCTTTTTGGGTTTGACGGACGATCGGCTGATGGTCTCGGCCGCCTGGTACCGATGATAGGCAATGTGCCGTTCGGGCGTCTCCTTATGTTCGGATTCAAACGCATTTCGGGTATGTTCAACAAGATCCAGACAGGCCTCCGGATCTGAATAGCCCTGTCGGACCCGTTCCCGCGCATCGGTGTCCCCTTCCATGAGTTTGACGGCCAGCCATCTCAGGGGATATGCATAGGGCCCTTTCCATGTCTCGGAGAGCCTGTCCTGGATCTCCCTCAGCGGTGGCTCCATGGGTCCATAGTCAATTTGTGCCAGACGTTCGCCTATGTCGGAGTCCGCGACCCTTGCAATGGCCTCTTTGAGGTCTTCTTTCCCCTGTCCCGTCTTCATGGAGGTGGGAACGACCTCCACGCCGAGGAGCCTCCCCAGTTCCTGGGTGTTGATCGCCAGGCCCCGTCTCCCGGCCACGTCCATCATGTTGAGATTCAGGACCACGGGGACCTGCATCTCCAGCAACTGGAAGGTGAGGTACAGGTGGCGCTTGAGATTGGAGGCGTCCACCACGTTGACCACTACGGAGGGGTTCTCTTGGAGCACGAAATCGCGGGATACCCTCTCCTCCGGGGAGTAGGAGGTGAGACTATAGGTCCCGGGGAGATCCACCACCTCCACCCGGGTCCCGTTGCGCCGGTAAGACCCGGTCATCTTTTCCACGGTCACGCCCGGGTAGTTGGCCACGTGCTGGCTCGCGCCGGTCAGCGCATTGAAGACAGTCGATTTTCCGCAGTTGGGTTGACCGGCCAGGACCACCAGGATCTTTTCCCGCTTCATTGCGGTTCCACCTCAACGAATCGGGCCTCGTCATGACGCAGGCTTACAAAAAAGCCGCCCAGGGATACCTCCATGGGGTCATCAAGAGGGGCATTCCGAATCACCGTCAGCTGGGTTCCGGGATAAACGCCCATATCCAGAAGGCGCTGTCCCAGCTTGTCCCGAACAGACAGGCCCTTGATGCGGCACCGGCTGCCGGGTTTCAATTCATCCAATGTCATCGCCTTTCCTCCCGTCGATTTACGCAAACAAAAAAAAGGCGCACCTCGATGGTCGTCCCTATCGAGTCGCGCCTTCACTTGCCCCGCGCCTGTGTTATGGCCGGAACCCGTAAGACAGTCTCTGAATCTCTATCTGTTATCGATCAACAGGCTCGTCAGCCGTTTCCGCAAGGCCTCCAGCCTCTTGGATTTGAATGCCTTCCTGCTCTCATCCAGGACCTCGATGGTCTCCTGAATGGCTTCTCGAAGTCTTGCCTCGCGGTTACGCCGCGGACAGACATGGAACAGCGCCTGTATATCGGCCTCATCCACGCCTGTTCCCAGCATGGATGTCACCAGTTTTCGATGGAGTTCAATATGTTGATGCAGTTCCTCAGCGCTTCTCCCAAGCGCCGTAATCAGTTCTTGTTTGTCCGGAAGTTCCATTTGTTAAAAGCCTCGAACGATATTAGGTGTATCTAATAAGTGGCACAAAAAAAATTACTCCACGAAAATTTTCCGGGCCATTCCCTGACCAATAGCCAGACTGGCGTCCTTTACCCTGAGCATCACAGGCCCTCCTCGGCCCCGACTCAAGACAGTAAAGGCCGACCCAGGCACAAGGCCCATGCTGTAAAGCTTCGACCTCATACCCCTGCCCCCGTCGATTCGCACAAGGGTCACCTCTTTTCCCTGGTCAACCCTGCTGAGATCCGTCATTGTTCTACCCTCCAGTCTCCATGTCTTTCATTCTGTCTTCCAATTCGTCGGCAAAGGCCTTCATATGCACCAGGCATCTGGACGTGTTCCTCCCGTGTGCCCGAAAATCCTCAAAACGCTCCAGCCAGTTCTCGCCGGTCCTCGGACACGACTGGATAAACTCCATAAACGCCACCATCCGGTCCATGGTGGCAGGACCGATGGCATGTTCCATGCTGCATGCCTCTTCATCGGCCTTGTCAAAATCGATACCCAAAATATCTGTCAGGAAATCTCTCAGGATATGATGCCGTCTATTGATCTCTTTGCCGACATCCTCTCCCTTATCGGTAAGCTCAAGATATTCATATCGCTCATAGTTAATCAATCCCCGCTCATTAAGGGTCTTGAGCATATTGGTAACCGTGGGCATCTTGACCCCGAGCCGTTTGGCGATATCCTTGACCCGGACCACCCGTTTTTCATTGTCCAGGTTGTAGATCGCCTCCAGGTAGTTTTCCATGGTGGGCGTCAAAGGTTTTTGGGCGTCTTTTTCCAAGGTACTGATTTCCATGTCTCCACATTCGTTAGCGTTTCGGAATAATGTTTTGTGTTACTAATTAATACCTCCCGATGCCCCTGTCAAGCATTTTTGTTGAGCTTATGCCATTTTTTTCGTCTGAGATGGCGGGGAAGGCGCTTTCCTTCCTCGCAAAATAGGGTTGTTTTCAGAGTGAAATACCGGCTTCACCTACTTAACCTTTCCGCCTGTCGTGCATACATTCTGGATCTATGAGAATCCAAGGGATGCGGGAGTTTTCACTCTTCTTTCAGGCAGTTGCATGGGCTGATAAGAGAACTGCCTAAAGCCCGGACGGCAAGCCATCGCACTCCCCGAACCAGCAGCAAAACCAGCGAAAAGGGCGGGACCATTAAGGCCCGGCCGTGCCTGGATGGATGATGTGGGGATCCAGGCCCCCATGTTCACTGAATATTTATGAATAAGGAGAGAGACCGTGGGTGAAAAAGACGCCCTTCCCTGGTGGTTGGAAGGTGAGGAAACCTGTCCCTTCTGCTGCCAACCTTACAGCTATGAGATGGAACGCCGGTGCGTTCACTGCGACGGACCCATATGTCCATGGTGCTGTGCCTCCGACGAACCGGAGATATGCTGTCCTGAATGTTCCCTTCTGTCCGAAGGAGATAGCTGATAATGGCGGCGCGCGCGATCTGGAAAGGAGTTATTTCGTTCCAATCCATTTCCATCCCTGTAAAATTTTTCTCAGCAGTAGAGGATCGTAAAATCCACTTCAGACTGCTTCACGACAAGGACCAAGTGCCGGTAGTCCAGCAGATGATCAATCCGCGCACCAATGAACCGGTACCCAAAGAAAAGATCCGGCGCGGATACGTGGATGACGAGGAAGGAACCGTTATTATCATAGAGGATAAAGAGCTCGAGGCCCTGGCCCCGCACGCCGACCGGGAGGTGACTGTCAAGGGCTTCCTGGATGCGGGACACATCGGTCATCAGTGGTACGACCGCCCCTACTATCTTGGGCCGGACGGAAACATACAGGATTATGCGGCCCTGGCCCAGGTCCTGGAAACAACCGGAAAAGAGGGTTTTGCCCAATGGACCATGCGGAACAAAACCTATATCGGCGCGCTAAGGGCTGAAAAAGGGCATTTGAAGATGATCACGCTGCGATTCTCGGGTGAGGTGATAGAGGCCGCCGAGCTTCCCCGTCCCAAGGGCCGGACCCTCGAGAAGGAGGAACTCAAAATGGCCGGGCAACTGGTGCACGCGTTGGAGGGGGATTTCAATCCAGGGGATTTTCATGATGAATACCGGGAGCGGGTGATGGAACTGGTCCGGACCAAGGCCCGGGGTGGGAAAATGCGTGTGGAAAAGCCAAAAAAACGAAAAGCGGAAGTCATATCCCTCTCGGAGATGTTAAAACAGAGTATCCGGAAAGCCAGGGAGGAGAGGAAAGTTGCCCGAGCAAAATGAGGAACTGCTCCGCCGCCGGGCCTTCTGGTCAGGGACGGTCACTTTCGGACTGGTCAGCGTCCCCGTGGCCCTTCTGCCGGGGAACCGGACACAGCGAGTATCCCTGCGCATGCTGGCTCCCGACGGGACCCCGCTGGAACGCCGGTATGTCTGTCCGTCCGAAAACCGTCCCATAGATTCTGAAGAGATCGTCCGGGGATACGAGATTGAAAAAGGACATTTTGTGGTGCTTTCGGATAAGGAGCTTGAGTCTCTGGCACCGGAAAAGAGCAGGGAGATCGACCTGCGCCGGTTTGTGCCTGCGGATCAGATCTCCCCTTTTTACTTCGATCGCTCCTATTTTCTCGTGCCCACAGGGGATTCCCGAAAGCCGTACCGGCTCCTGGTCGAAACCATGGAGAAGACAGGCCTTGCCGGAGTTGCCACATTTGTTATGCGCTCCAAGGAATATCTGGTGGCCATCCTGGCCCAAAACGGAATCCTTCGGGCCGTGACCCTTCGCTTCGAGGATGAGATACGCCGGCCCGAAGAGGCCGGCCTGACAGGAACCGAGAAGGCGACTGACACCGGCCTGGCCGCCATGGAAAAGGCGGTTCGCGCCGCCTCCATCGACGATATCGACAAAAAAGACCTGGAGGATGTCGATGCCGGCAGGCTCCTCGATCTGGTGAAAAGGAAGAAAGATTCCGGCCGGGACATCATAGAGGTCCAGGAAGTTGTTGAAGAGAAAAAGAAGGAGACAGGCAAGGTCATCGACCTTATGGAAATCCTGAAGCGGAGCATGGAGGAAAAGAGATAGTTATCGGACCCCTGCTTTCGCCGGGACGACGACATGAAACTCTCTTTACAAGACCGTCGAGTTTAATGATAAAGAAGAGTTTAAATAATACCTCCTACGCCCCTTTCACCATAATTTCCGAAATCAAGCGTGCTACTCAGCTGTTCCGGACAGAAGCACCCCTTCAGGGAAGGCCCTGTTTATGACCCTCCGCAAGTACCGGCAAAAACGGCATTTCGAGCGTACCTCCGAGCCGGGGGCGGGCCAGCCGGAAGGTGGTTCCGGAAGGATCTACGTGATTCAGAAACATGCTGCCCGCCGTCTCCATTATGATCTCCGGCTGGAACTGGGTGGCGTTCTGAAAAGCTGGGCGGTCCCGAAAGGCCCCAGTCTCGATCCCTCCCAAAAGCGGCTGGCCGTTCATGTGGAGGACCACCCGGTAGAATATGCCGATTTCGAAGGAATTATCCCGGAGGGAGAATACGGCGGGGGAACGGTAATGGTCTGGGACCGGGGCGCCTGGGAGCCCGAGGGAGACCCGGACAAGACCTATGCCAACGGGCATCTCAAATTCCGTCTGCAGGGGGAGAAGCTGAAAGGATCCTGGACACTGGCCCGCATGAACAGCCCCTCGGATCAGGAGGGGAAGAATTGGCTGCTCATCAAGAAAAAAGATCCGGAGGCGCGTCCGGGCCATCTCCCGGATGCCTCGGACGAGGAAACCCGCAGTGCCCTCACCGGCCGGACCATGGAAGAGATCGCTTCGGGTGAGGGCGTTTCCCGGCCCGGGGACGAGGGGCTCTTTGCGGTGCAGGGCGCCGAACCGGCCCCCATGCCTGTCCGGCCCAGACCTCACCTGGCAATATTGGCCAAGGCGCCTCCCCGGGGAGATGAGTGGCTGCATGAGATAAAGTATGACGGCTACCGCATCCTGTGCATCAAGAAAGATGACACCCTCCGCCTGATTACCAGGAACAATAAGGACTGGAGCGACAAATTCAAAGAGGTGGCCGGGGCCGCGGCCTCCCTTCCGTTTGACCGCTTCATTCTGGACGGCGAGATGGTGGTGCTCCGGTCAGACGGAAAACCGGATTTCCAGGCCCTTCAGAATATTCTCAAGGGGGAAACCTCAGGCCGCCCTGTCTATTATATCTTCGATATACTTTATGGTTCAGGGTACGATCTCACCTCGGTCCCTCTGCTGGACCGGAAGAGGATCCTGCGGAAACTCCTGGAGGGGGCTTCCCAACCCCTGGTATACGGTGATTATATCCAGGGCCACGGCGACCGGGTATTTGATCATGCCTGCCGGATGGGGCTGGAAGGGATCGTTTCCAAACAGGCCGGCAGCCGCTACGAACAGCGACGTTCCCGGACCTGGGAGAAGGTGAAGTGCGTCAAACGACAGGAATTCGTTATCGGCGGCTATTCAGAGCCGTCCGGCTCCCGCAGCGGTTTCGGCGCGCTTCTTCTGGGGTATTATGAGGAACCCGACCGGCTGGTCTACGCAGGCCGGGTGGGGACAGGATTCAAGGAGAAAACCCTGAAAGACATTTCCGAGCGACTGACCCCGCTGGAACAGACGAGCAGCCCTTTTCACAATCCGCCGTCAGGACCGGACGCCAGGAAGGTCCACTGGGTCGAGCCCCTCTTGACAGCCGAGATTGAATTCGGGGATTGGACCAACGACCATATCCTGCGCCAGGGGTCTTTTAAGGGCTTAAGGCTGGACAAGCCGGCCCGGGAGGTGGGTCTGGAACTCCCGGAAGAAATGTCAGAACCCGCACCCGATGAAAACGCCGGGGGGGACGGGAAACCCAACCGCGTGGCGGGCGTGATCCTCAGCAATCCGGAACGGATTCTCTATCCGGAGCAGGGGCTGACCAAGCGTGACCTGGCATTTTTTTATGAACGTATCGCCGATCTTATTCTGCCCCATCTGGTCGACCGGCCCCTCTCTTTGGTCCGCTGTCCCAGGGGTCATCAGGCCCATTGTTTCTACCAGAAACACCTGAACGAACAGATACCGGGCACCCTGAAGGAGGTCCCGATTCAGGAGAAAGGGAAGCAGCGTGTTTATGCCGCTGTCCGGGATCTTCCCGGTCTGATCTCCCTGGTCCAGCTCGGGGTCCTCGAAATCCACCCATGGGGCAGCCGGAGCGACATGCTGGAACGACCCGACCGGATGATCTTCGACCTGGATCCGGGGCCGGAAATACAGCCGGAACATATGGTGGAAGCCCTTGAACTGCTGCACGCGTTTCTGGACGCGCTCGATCTGGTAAGTTTCTTAAAGACAACCGGGGGCAAGGGGTTTCACGTGGTCATCCCCCTGGACCGGCGTTCCGAGTGGGACGAGGTCAAGGGGTTTGCCAAAAAGGTGGCCCAGCACATGGTCCGTCTGCGGCCGGACCTCATGGTCTCGGTTATGGACAAATCCAAACGCCGCCGCAGGATATTTGTGGATTATCTCAGAAACGGGCGCGGCGCCACGGCCGTGGCCCCCTATTCCACCCGGGCCCATCCCGGGGCCCCGGTTTCCACCCCCATCGGCTGGGATGAACTGTCCCCGGAGCTGTCCCCGAACCGCTTCACAGTTCTGAATTTCTCCTCCCGTCTCACCGGTCCGAACCGCGACCCCTGGCCGGAATTCTTCAACATCCGCCAGTCCCTCAGCAAGGAGAGAAAAAAGCGGTTGGAAATTCCCTGGAAATAGTCCCATCGCTTATGGCTGATATCACTATTCTCTGCAGACTTCATGAATCTTGGCGAACATGGCTTTTATATCAGAGAAGTCTTCCCGCGGAATCAGCGTTTTGCCCGCACGACCCCGGGCGGTTCCTTTTTTGGGCTTGCGGCAGGGAAGAATGTTGTATATTGTGGCAGTTAAGATGAAAACCGGCCTCCACCGCGGTCAGGCATTCGGGACAGAGAGATAAAATAGGGCGCTTTTCCGTCCTGACGGATGTCGGTCTGGTGGGGCTGGCCATGGCCCATATCGATATTCAGGAATTCGCGGCAGGCCGTGTTCGCATTGATTGGAAAGCCGGGGTTTGAAGAACACGCCCGGACCATTAAAAATGGGCTGGAAAAGATGGAGAGGATCCGGATCTGAGGCATCGCGGTTCAATTGATTATGGAAAAAATCACCCCCACCACCTATGAGAAATACATCAAGGCCATCAGCGATATCAGCACCGCCATTACCTCCGAACAATATCTGGAAGACATCCTCAAGCTGATCGTCATGGTAACCGCCAAGGTGACCGGGTTTGAAATATGTTCTCTCTGGCTGATAGATGAAACCGTCACCCCCATAAAGATTCGGCTGAAGGCCACGCAGGCCATCGATCCGGAATATGTGAAGGACCGTGCCCTGGGAAGGGTGGAAGGGGTGGTGGGCTTTGTGGCCACCCATAACCAGGCCCTGGTCATCAGGGATGTTCTGAAAGAACCCAGATTCAAGGAAAAAGAGATGGCCAAAAAACTGGGCCTGGTCTCCATGTTGAGCGTACCCCTCCGGGTGAGGGATGGGAAGGTCATCGGCGTGCTCAACTGTTTCACCGATCAACCCCATGAATTCTCTGCCGCTGAAATCAATCTGATAACGGCCGTGGCCAATCAGGCAGGGGTGGCGATCATGAACACGGAGCTGATTGTCAAGACAAAGGTGATTCAGGAGGAGCTGGAGACGCGAAAGCTGGTTGAGCGGGCCAAAGACGTCCTGATCCGGCGCCGGGGCATGACCGGAGAAGAGGCGTATCGCTGGCTCCAGAAACGGAGCATGGATTCGCGGAAATCGATCCGCACCGTGGCCGACGCAATCCTCCTTTCAGAAGAGGCATAGCGAAAAAATGACTTGACAGAGATGGGCTGCGGAGGTATACATCCTTTTTTAATTTTGAAACTTCGCACAAAGGCGTGCGGGGCTTATCGCAACAAGACAAAGGCGTCTGAAACCCTACCCAGGGAAGACGCCTTTTTTTATTCTCTTCCCTGATCCACAAGAAGGAGGACGACAGGTGAACTTACAGAGACCGAATTCCGATGAAGCGCTGCAAACCAAAAACCGTTCCCGGGACGTGACCCCACAGTCAGGCATCTGCAGCAGGTGCATAGACGGATGCAAGGGGAACTGCGACATGTTCAACGCCACCTTCCGGGGGAGGGAACTCCTCTACCCCCAGCCGTTCGGGAGTATCACGGCCGGCGCAGACAAGGACTATCCCGTGGATTACTCGCATCTGAATATCATGGGGTATGCCCTCGGGGCCAAAGGCGTGGAACCCGATCCGGACAAGGCCACCTTCCCGGCGGTCAACACCGAAACCTCGTTCGGCGTCTCCGAAAAGGTGAAGATGAAGGTCCCCGTATTTACGGGCGCCCTCGGGAGCACCGATATTGCGAGGAAAAACTGGGAGCACTTTGCCATCGGGGCCGCCATCAGCGGCATCACTCTCGTCTGCGGCGAGAATGTCTGCGGCATCGACCCGGAACTGGAGTTCAAGCCCAACGGCAAGGTGAAGAACTCCCCTGAAATGGACCGGCGCATCAGGGAATACCGGCGCTACCATGAAGGCTACGGGGATATCCTCGTCCAGATGAACGTGGAAGATACCCGGAACGGCGTCGCCGAATATGTCATCGACAAACTGGGCGTGGAGACCATAGAGCTTAAATGGGGCCAGGGCGCCAAGTGCATCGGTGGAGAGATCAAGGTCAATTCCCTGGACCGGGCCATCGAGCTGAAGAGAAGGGGATACATCGTCACCCCGGATCCGGACGTCCCCGCGTTCCAGGCCGCCTTCAAGGCCGGTCCACTCAAACAGTTCGAACGCCATTCCCGGCTGGGCTTCATCGACCAGGAAGGATTTATGAACGAAGTGAAGCGGATACGGGACCTGGGGGCCAAACGGGTCACCCTCAAGACCGGTGCCTATCCCATGAGAGAACTGGCCATGGCCATTCGCTGGTCCAGTGATGCCAAGATCGACCTCCTGACCATCGACGGCGCGCCCGGTGGCACCGGCATGAGCCCGTGGCGGATGATGACTGAATGGGGGATCCCCTCCCTCTATCTCCACTCCATGGCCTATGAACTGTGCGATCGTCTGGCCAAACGGGGCCTCTGGGTCCCGGACATTGCATTTGCCGGCGGATTTTCCGCTGAAGATCATGTGTTCAAGGCCCTGGCGTTGGGGGCCCCCTACTGCAAGGCCGTCTGCATGGGCCGCGCCCTGATGATCCCGGGCATGGTGGGGAAAAATGCCGAACGCTGGCTGAGAGGCGAACAGGGCGGGCTCCCGCCGACGGTTTCCAAGTATGGGTCCACCAAAGAAGAGATCTTCATGAATTACGAGGTCCTTAAAGAGAAATACGGGGCTGAGGCGGACAACCTCCCCTTAGGCGCCGTAGGCCTGTTCAGTGCGGTGGACAAGCTCAAAGTAGGTCTTCAGCAGTTGATGGCCGGGTCTCGAAACTGGGAAGTGCAGTATATCAGCCGGAAAGACATCTTCTCTCTGACGGAAGAGTGCGCCAAGGTGACAGGGATCCCCTACGTCATGGATGCCTACCGGGATGAGGCCCTCCAGATCATCGATTCATAGGACCTGTGAATTCCGAAATAACTCTTTTTTCCATGCAACCCATCCCCCTGTTTTCCCGAACCGCTTTCGCGAATGCGGGCGGCGGGAAATCAGGGGGATGATCAACAAACCCAAACAGGCTGCCGATGGAATTTTACGCCCGCTTCAAGATCTATCACGAACTCATGTCCAAAAAGATCCGGGAGATCCTCCTGGTATCGAGCCCTTACGACGCCTTCATCATGGAGGAAGACGGGAGTCTGGCATCCCGGATTATCAACGAGTACAGCGGCTTGAACCTGAGCCATCCGCCCCGGGTCACCCGGACGTCATCGGCCTTTGACGCCCTGGCCCTCCTCAATATGAGGAACTTCGACATGGTGGTCACCACCCCCCATCTGGAGGAGATGGATGCCTTCACCCTCGGGTTGAAGGCGAAAAAGACCCATCCCGGCCTCCCTGTCATCCTCCTGGCCCACAGCCCCAGGGGGATCTACCCCCTTCCTGAAAACAAGAACTGCGAGGGGATCGACAAGATCTTCATCTGGTCCGGGAACTCGGATCTTCTCCTGGCCCTGGTCAAGAATGCCGAGGATCATCTGAACGTGGACGCCGACACGGAGCGGGCCATGGTCCGGGTCCTGATCCTGGTGGAGGACTCCCCGGTGTATTATTCCTCCTTTCTGCCGCTCATCTACAAGGAAATCGTCCGCCAGACCCAGGCCGTGCTCAAGATGGGGCTGAACGAAGAGCACCGGCTTCTGACCATGCGGGCACGGCCCAAGATCCTCCTGGCCACCAATTATGAGGAGGCCCTGGCCCTCTACCAGAAATTCCGGTCCTTTCTCTTCGGCGTGATTTCAGACGCCCGCCTGCCCAAGAACCACCAGATGGACGACAACACGGGATTTTTACTGCTTTCCCAGATCCAGAAAGAGGTCCCTGACGTCCCGCTCCTCCTGCTGAGTTCGGAATCCAGCAACAGAAACAAGGCGGAACAAATCCCGGCCGATTTCCTGGACAAGAATTCTCCCCACCTCCTCTCCGAGATACACGATTTCTTCCTGTCCAGACTCGGGTTCGGCGATTTCATCTTCCGTATGCCTGACGGGACAGAGGTGGACAGGGCCTCCGATCTCCACACCCTGGAAACCAAGCTGGCCTGGATACCCGATGCCTCGCTCCGCTACCATGCTGAACGGAATCACTTTTCAAACTGGATCATGGCCCGTTCCGAGATCGCCCTCGCCTCTAAATTCCGTGAGGTCCATGCCAGTGATTTCGCCAGTGTTCCTGAAATGCGCGAGTACATTATCAGCAATATCCGGGCCCTCCGGAAATTGCGGCAGAAGGGGGTGGTGGCCCGATTCAGGGCGGAACATTTTGACCCTTTAATCAATGATTTTCTCAAGATCGGTCAGGGATCCCTGGGCGGCAAGGCCAGGGGGCTGGCCTTCATGTCTGCGGTCCTCGAGCAGGACCAGGAACTTCACGAAAAATATTCCAAAATCAAGATCCGGATACCCAAGACACTGGTCATCTGTACAGACGGATTTGAGGCGTTTGTGGCGCAGAACCACCTGGAACATTTTGCAAAGGAAGGATTCACCGATGAAGAGGTCGCCAGGGGTTTTCTTGACGCGGACATGCCGGAATGGCTGGCGAATGATCTGGAGGCATTTGCGGCCCGGGTCCGAATTCCCCTCTCTGTCCGGTCTTCAAGCCTGCTGGAAGACGCCCAGTTTCAGCCCTATGCCGGACTGTATCAAACCTATATGATTCCCAATAATCATCCCGATCTCTCCATTCGGCGGCAGCATCTCATAACGGCCGTAAAGCTGGTCTATGCATCCACCTACTATGAAAGTCCCAAGGCCTTTGCGAGAAGCACGTCCAACCAGCCCCAGGCAGAGTCGATGGCCGTTATCATCCAGGAGCTCTCAGGGAGGGAATACGGGGACTATTTCTATCCGGCCATTTCGGGCGTGGCCCAGTCTCATAATTTCTATCCGGTATCCCGGATGAAGCCGGAGGAAGGGATCGCCCATATTGCACTCGGGTTGGGCAAGACCGTTGTGGAAGGGGAAAAGACATTGCGGTTCTCCCCCAGATATCCGGAGATCATGCCCCAGTTTTCCACGGTGAAAGACATCCTTTCCAATGCCCAGAGATTTTTTTATGCCTTGAGGATCCGGAATTATCCGGAGGGCCCGGAGTTGTGGCGCGATTCCAACCTGGAAAAACGGGACCTGGATGATGCGGAAAATGAATTTCCGGTAAAGACCCTGGCCAGCACCTATGTGCCCGAGGAGGACCGTATTCGAGATACGGGGTATATGCCGGGGCCCAAGGTGCTGACCTTTGCCCAGGTCTTGAAACATCATATTTTCCCCCTGCCGGACCTCCTGTCCGATCTCCTCACAATGGGGAGGAAGGGCATGGGATGCCCTGTGGAGATCGAGTTCTCCGTGGAACTCACCCCTGATAAAGATCATAAGAACGAGTTCATCTTTCTGCAGATGCGACCGATGGTGGCTGACGAGGAACGATTCAATGTGGAAATCACCCCCCAGGATCTGGACCGGGCATTCTGCCGGTCCTCAACCGCCCTGGGAAACGGCAAAAACGAGGAAATCACGGATATCATCTATGTCAAACCCGATGCCTTCGATGCCGGCGCAACAGTGCAGATTGCAGAGGAAATCGGGCAGATAAATGCGGGGCTCTCAAAGGAAAAGCGGAAGTATCTCCTGATCGGGCCGGGCAGATGGGGATCCGCAGACAGATGGCTGGGCATTCCGGTCCAGTGGCGGCATATCTCAGGCGTGGGCGCCATCGTCGAACTCAGGAACAAGCAGTTGAAGGCCGACCCTTCCCAGGGGTCCCATTTTTTTCAGAACATCACGTCCCTCGGCATCGATTACATCACGGTGACAGAGGACGCGGAATCCGAAGACTATCTGGACTGGAACTGGATCCGTTCGATCCCTGCGGTTCAGGAAACCACCTTTTTGAGACATGCGACAATGGAAAAACCGCTCATCATCAAAATCGACGGCAGGAAATCCCGGTGCGTGATTATCGGTGATGACGGATGAAAATGAGGTTTTGTGCAGGAATTTTTAAGATCATGGCAGCATCAATAAAAAGGGGAGGTTATTTATGGAAGACATTTTAAATTACGTTAGGGCAAGAGATCCTCACGAAAAGGAATTTCACCAGGCGGTGAAAGAGGTCCTTGAAACCATTCAGCCCGTGCTGGAGCGAAACCCCGAATACCGTCAGGCGGCCATATTGGAGAGGATCATCGAACCCGAAAGGGTCATCATGTTCCGGGTCCCCTGGATGGATGACGAGGGACAGGTACATGTGAATCGCGGTTACCGATTACAGATGAACAGTGCGATCGGACCGTACAAGGGGGGCACCCGCTTTCACCCTTCGGTGAATCTGAGCATCCTTAAATTCCTGGCCTTTGAACAGGTCTTCAAGAACGCCCTGACCACCCTCTCCATGGGAGGGGGAAAAGGCGGCTCCGACTTCGATCCCAAGGGAAAATCAGAGAATGAGGTCATGCGGTTCTGCCAGAGTTACATGACCGAACTGAGCCGGCATGTCGGCCCTGACACGGATGTTCCTGCCGGAGATATTGGGGTGGGGGCGAGAGAGATCGGGTATATGTTCGGCATGTACAAGCGGCTTCGGAATGAATTCACGGGGGTTCTGACCGGCAAGGGCCTCGGCTGGGGGGGGAGCCTTATCCGGCCGGAGGCGACAGGATACGGCTGCGTCTATTTTGCCTCTGAGATGCTGGCCACTCGAAACGACACCCTCGAGGGAAAGACCTGCCTGGTCTCGGGGACGGGAAATGTCGCCCAGTACACCGTGGAGAAACTTATCGAGATGGGCGCAAAAGTGGTGACCCTTTCCGATTCATCCGGCTATATCTACGACGAGGCAGGCATTGACCGGAGCAAACTGGATTTTGTCATGAGGCTCAAGAACGTCCGTCGCGGCAGGATCATGGAATACGTGGACAAGTATTCAGAGGCAACCTATACCGAGGTGGATACGACCCTTGATTATAATCCCCTCTGGAACCACAAGGCCGATTGCGCCTTTCCCAGCGCCACCCAGAATGAAATCAATGGGAAGGACGCCCAGAACCTGATCGCCAACGGCGTGCAGTTGGTGGCCGAGGGCGCTAACATGCCTTCCACCCCCGAGGCCATCGACATCTACCTGGACAACAAGATCCTCTACTCGCCGGGCAAGGCCTCCAATGCCGGCGGCGTGGCGGTTTCAGGCCTGGAGATGGCGCAGAACAGCATGCGGCTGAACTGGCCCCGGGAGGAGGTGGACGGCCGCCTGAAAATAATCATGAAGAGCATCCACCAGAGCTGCGCGGATGCAGCCGCGGAATACGGCCGGCCGGGCAACTATTTTGCAGGGGCCAATATCGTGGGATTTGTCAGGGTGGTCAACGCCATGCTGGATCAGGGATTGGTATAAGAAACGCCCACAGATGTTTATTTCCATGCTGAACCGGCGGGTCTTGAACAAGACCCGCCGGCGTCTTTTTCTCCCTCGGAAGATAATCTGAAGACCGGGGTTACTTCCCGATCACATGATTGGAAATCACCATCCTCTGGATCTCGGAGGTCCCTTCGTAGATGGTAAACACCCTGGCATCCCGGTAATATCTCTCCACCGGAAAGTCCTGAATATAGCCATATCCGCCATGGATCTGCAGGGCCTTATACGCCACCTTGTTGGCCATCTCAGAGGCAAAGACCTTGGCCATGGAAGCGGCGGCCGAGAAATTTTCCCCCTGGTCCCTCATGGCGGCGGCATTAAAGGTAAGGAGTCTGGCCGCCTCGATCTGGGTGGCCATATCGGCGATCATCCATCGAATCCCTTGAAACTGGGAGATGGTCTTTCCGAACTGGACCCGTTCCTTGGCATAGCTGACCGCTGCGTCCAGTGCGGCCTGGGCCAGGCCCACGGATTGGGAGGCGATACCGATCCGTCCCCCGTCCAGAGAGGCCATGGCAATACGGAACCCATCCCCTTCCTCCCCCACCAGGTTTTCCGCAGGCACCCGGCAGTCCTCGAAGATCAATTCCGTCGTGTCCGAGGCCCGCAGCCCCATCTTCTTCTCTTCCTTGCCCACGGAGAACCCCGGGGTCCCCTTTTCCACCACAAAGGCGCTGATCCCGCGATGCCGCTTATCTCTGTCTGTATAGGCCGTCACCACCGTGACATCCGAGTTCTTTCCGCTGGTGATGAACATCTTGGCGCCGTTAATCACATAGGTACCGCCGTCTTTGACCGCCTTGGACCTCTGGCTGGCCGGGTCCGAACCGGCGCCGGCCTCTGTCAGTGCAAAGCAACCGATCTTCTCTCCGGCAGCCAGGACCTTCAGGAAATGCTCCTTGAGATACTCCGATCCAAACAGATAGATGGGGCCGCAGGCAACAGAGTTGTGCACCGACATGACCACGGCCGTGGAGGCGCAGGCATAGGCGATCTCCTGTAATGCCACGGAATAGCTCACCGTGTCCACGCCGGCCCCGTTATATTCGGGCGGGACGTTCATGCCCAGAAGTCCCAACTCCCCCATCTGCTTGAGATGCTCCGCAGGAAATTCGCAGGTCAGATCCCTCTCGGCAGCCGTGGGCAATATCGTATCCCGTGCAAAGTCCCTGACCATTGCCCGAATCATCCGCTGTTCTTCATTCAGTTGATAGGCCATCTGCTCCTCATATTCTCAGCTCGGAACTTGTCCTGCTTAAATCCACCTTCCAAACACCAGCAGGCGGTTTTCATTTTGTTGTCACACACAGCCACAACGCCCGCAAAGGAAAAGTCCGGCAAATGCATGCGGTTATAAAATCTTCGTGTCTTCGTGTCTTTGTGTGAGAATTCTCTGGTTCCAGCCTGCCTGGATTAGGTTCAAGGGGTGTACAGCACCACCAGCAACTCCGCCCGTTCCGAGCTGATATTCCTGAGCTTATGGGTGATCGAAGAATTGAAATGGAGACTCTGCCCGGGTTCCAGGATATTTCTGCTTTCCCCTACCATCACCTCGACCTTTCCTTTCAGGACATACTGAAACTCCTCTCCCAGGTGCTGGTAACTGATGGACTTATGCTCTGATTTCGGATCGATAAAGACCTTGAAGGCCTTGAGGTGTTTATGGATGGCCTCGGGCGTGAGGGTCTCGTAGGTATACGCCTCGGTTCTCTTCTTGAAATCCTCAGCGGATTTTTTGCCCGCCTGCTGCTTCTCCTCCTTAAGGAGGATGCTGGAGTCGATTTCAAGGGCCCTTGAAAGCTGCAGAATCACGGAGACGGGCGGGATCACCTCTCCTTTTTCAACCTGGGAGATAAAATTGGTGGCCAGGCCTGTCTCATTGGCCAGGTGCTTGAGGGTCAATTTCTTCTCCCGCCGCCGCTTCAAGAGCCGTTTACCGATAGGTTGACCGGTTTTGGTGCTCGGCATCACACTACCTCCTTTCCCGATCAAACGGGATTCATTAATCCGTGTGAAGGTTCCGGTGGTCGATGTTCAGGAATAGAAGCCCACCCCGTATCAGGCCTGAACCCTCCCTCTAAACTCCACAAACCCAATTGCGCATCCGGTCATTTACCCTCCTTCAGGCGACGGTACACCCTTATCATTCTCAGCACAAAGCCCAGGATCAGGGTGGCGCTGATGAGTATGATGAGGTTGGATGCAAAAAAGGCCATAACAAAGGAATACGGATCGTTCAGTTTATAGGCGGCGATCAGGATATGGATCCCGAATGCCAGGAAGAAACAGCCTGCAAGAATGAGGAGGGCCTGGCGTAGCCACCAGAACATGTTGACCATCGGTTCATCCGGGATCAGAGGTTAAGGCGCAACGGTTATCATCGCTTGACAGGAATCGTGAAGGCAATCCCTTTCCATGCGTGGATCTTGCTTGGGGGAGGAGGCGCTTCAAAAATCGGCCGTGAGACGGATTCAGCCGGACAGAATCGGGAGAACCAGGTCTTCACATGCAGTATAGGGATCCACCTTCCCTTCCACAATCGATGTCACGGCGGCATCGAATTCACCCGAATCCGTCAATCGGTCCAGAACCTCCTCGATAAGCCGGGCCTTGATCATCTCTCCCAGTTCCTGGCGGACCTTGACCCTGTTCGCCCTGAAGTGGAGGCCGTCCTCGGTATTGGCGAGGTATGCTGCATGCCGGTCCACCGCCTCCAGAAATTCATCCACCCCCTTGTCAAACACCGCCTCGACCTTGAGTATGGGCGGCTTCCATCCGCCTTCATTATACTTCTTCTGATCCATCTCGATCATCAGTCTCAGGTCGCTCATGGTCTTGTCCGACCCTTCCCGGTCGGCCTTATTGATCAGGAAGATATCGCCCACCTCGAGGATCCCGGCCTTGATCGCCTGGATATCGTCCCCCATACCGGGAATCACTACGATAACGGTGGTATGGGCGCTCTTCACCACATCCACCTCATCCTGGCCTACCCCTACGGTTTCCACCAGAATATAGTCTTTGCCCATGGCATCCAGGACATCGATGGCGCTCCGGGTGGACTGGGTCAGGCCGCCGAAGTGGCCTCTGGTGGCCATGGACCGGATAAAAACGCCCTGATCCATGCTGTGCCGCTGCATTCTCACGCGATCCCCCAGGATAGCGCCGCCGCTGAACGGGCTGGTGGGGTCCACCGCCAGGACCCCGACCGTCTTTCCCCGTTTCCTGATGTGGGCAACCATCTGATCCACCAGGGTGCTTTTTCCCACACCGGGAGATCCCGTAATCCCGATAACATAGGCCTTTCCGGTATGCGGATACAGCTCTTTCAGGACCTCTCGCACCTCGGGCATGCCGTCGTCAATATCCCGGATCAGACGCGCGACCGTCCGGATATCGCCGGCAACCACCTTTTCTGCTACACTGGCCATAATCTCCTATTTTTACCTCGGTGATACATTTTCCTCGACCCATCTCACGATCTCGTCGAGGGGCGTTCCGGGGGTAAATACCTCCTGGACCCCGGCCGCCTTTAATTTCGCAATATCATCCTCCGGGATGATTCCGCCCCCGCACACCACAATGTCATCCGCCCCCCTGTCCCGAAGCAGCTGAACCACCGCAGGAAACAGATATCTATGGGCCCCGGCCAGGCTCGACATCCCGATCATATCCACGTCTTCCTGAATGGCGGCCTCCACAATCTCTTCGGGTGTCTGGTGAAGCCCTGTGTACACCACCTCGAAACCGGCATCCCGATAGGCCCTTGCGATGATCCTGGCCCCCCGGTCATGACCGTCCAGACCCGGTTTTGCCACCATCACCCTGACTCTTCTCTTCTGTTTCATCTATAATTCCTCAATCCCATCCACAGATTTCTCAGATTCGCGCAGATGTAATGACCATCTCTCCACTCGTTTATTGAACCGTCTCTAATCCCCTGTTGCCGGATAAGCGACTCAAGTGACACAAAGGACTAAAAGGAAATTTTTTGCCCATTCGATGTTGGACGTCCGATATTCGATGTTGGACGTTCAGCTTTCTAATATATCCCCGGATCCCTGTACTCGCCGTACACCTTCCTGTAGACATCACACACCTCCTGAAGGGTGGCGTGCGCCTTGACCGCGTCAATCAGATCCTCCATGACATTTCTGTCGCCCGAACATGCCTCGCCCACCCTTTCCAGACAGGCCTTCACCCGGGAATTGTCGCGCTCATTCTTGATCCGGTTGGTCTTCTCCATCTGGAGGCTTTCCAGTTCTTCGTCGATCTCCAGGATCTCCACCGGGATATCCTCTTCGGTAACATACTTATTGACCCCTACCACGGTCTTTTCTTTGTCATCGATCTGTCTTTGATAGTGATAGGCGGCGTCGGCGATCTCCTGCTGGGGATAGTTCTTCTCAATAGCCGACAGCATGCCGCCCATGTTGTCGATCTTCTCTATGATCTCAAAGGCCTCCTCCTCCATCCGGTTGGTGAGGGCCTCCACAAAATAGGACCCCCCTAAGGGATCGATGGTGTTGGCCACGCCGGATTCTTCGGCAATAACCTGCTGTGTCCTCAGGGCAATGGTCGCGGCCTCCTCGGTCGGGATCGCCAGAACCTCATCCAGTGAATTGGTGTGGAGCGACTGGGTGCCGCCCATCACCGCCGCCAGGGCCTGAAACGCCGTCCGGACCACGTTGTTGTACGGCTGCTGGGCCGTAAGGGAACACCCTGCTGTCTGCGTGTGGAACCGCAACCACCACGATCTTGGATCCTTGGCCTTGAAGCGCTCTTTCATGATCTTTCCCCACATCCGCCTGGCCGCCCTGAACTTGGCAACCTCCTCGAAGAAATCGAGATGGGAATTGAAAAAGAAGGAAAACCTGGGGGCGAAGTCATCCACGTCGAGTCCCCGCTTCATGGCCTCTTCAGTGTAGGCGATGCCGTCTCCCAGGGTAAAGGCCAATTCCTGCACCGCAGTGGACCCCGCCTCCCGGATATGGTACCCGCTGATGCTGATGGTGTTCCATCTCGGGACCTCCTTGGTCCCGAATTCCACCGTATCCGTAATAATGCGGACAGACGGCACCGGCGGGCACATGAAGGTCTTCTGGGCAATGAATTCTTTGAGCATGTCGTTCTGGATGGTGCCGCCCAACACCTTCCGGTCGATTCCCCGTTTTTCCGCCATGGCGATATACATGGCCCAGATCACCGAGGCAGGCGGATTGATGGTCATGGAGGTGGTGATTTTATCGATGGGAAGCCCTTCAAAGAGATCTTCCATATCCTTGAGGGTGTCGATGGCCACACCGCACTTGCCGCACTCCCCCCTGGCCTTGGGGGAATCGGTGTCGTAGCCCATGAGGGTCGGCATATCAAAGGCGGTGGAGAGACCGGTCTGCCCCTGATTCACCAAAAGATGAAACCGCTTATTCGTATCCTTGGCGCTCCCCAGGCCGGCAAACATGCGCATGGTCCAGAGACGGCCCCGGTACATGGAGGGCTGGACCCCGCGGGTGAAGGGGGCGTCTCCGGGAAAGCCGATGTCTCTCATAAAATCCTGGTTTTTGATATCGGCAGGGGTATAGAGCCGCCCGATCTCCAGGTCGGAAACCGTGGAAAACCTGGGGAGACGTTCGGGCCGGGCTTCAAACACCTTCTCCAGCTTCTTCTGCCACTTCTCGTTTTCCCTGTTTATGTCCTCAAAGATCCCGTCATTAAACGTCAAGGGCATATGACCCCCCTTTCGACTGCTGATTGTTGATTGTCGATTCTGGACAAGACTCTTGGTCGGATGCGTTTCAATCATCAATCGCCAATCGTCGATCGTCAATCTCTGATGAGGTTCTTCGCCACCACCATCCGCATGATCTCATTGGTTCCTTCGTAGATCTGACATATTTTGGCATCCCGCATGTGACGTTCCATCGGGTAGTCCTTGCAATACCCGTATCCCCCAAGGACCTGAATGCCTTCGACCGATGCCCTCATGGCCGCATCCGATGCATACATCTTGGCCATGGCAGCGGCCTTCTCATACGGTTTCTTGCGGTCTTCCAGCCAGGCCGCCCGAAGGGTCAGGAGTTCCGCGGCATCCAGTTCCGTGGCCATATCGGCCAGTTTCCACTGGATCGCCTGAAAAGCGGTAATCGGCTTGCCGAACTGCTCTCTGGTCTTGGCATAGGCCACCGCCTCTTCCAGAACGGCCCGTCCGATCCCGATGGCCTGGGACGCAATCCCGATCCGGCCCCCGTCCAGGGTGGTCAGCATCTGCTTAAAGCCTTCGCCCTCCTTCCCCAGAAGGGCATCGGCAGGCACCCTGGCATCCTCAAAGATAATTTCTGCCGTACCGGAGCCCAGGATGCCCAGTTTGTCTTCCACCCGTCCCACCTTGAACCCGGGGGTATTTTCCAGGTCCACCACAAAGGAGGAGATCCCCTTGTACCCTTTCCCCTTCTCTGTGACCGCCGCAATGACGCCGTAGGAAGAGACGTTGCCGTTGGTGATGAACTTTTTCTCGCCGTTGATCACCCATCCGTCTCCGTCCCTCACCGCGGTCGTGCGCATTCCTGCAGGGTCCGATCCGGCGCCTGCCTCTGTCAACCCGTAGCATCCGATCTTTTCGCCCGATGCACAGGGATAGAGGTACTTCTTCTTCTGTTCATCCGTTCCGTATGCATTGACCGGAAAGCAATAGAGGGAATTATTCACCGACATGATCACCCCGGTGGATGCGCATGCCTTGGAGATCTCGATAAGGGCCAGCACATAACTGACGTAATCCATGCCCCCGCCCCCGAACTCCTCGGCGATCACGATGCCCATCATCTTCAATTCGCCCAACTGCCGAACGATCTCTGCGGGATGTTCATGCTTTTCATCCAGTTCGGCCGCCTTCGGTCTGATTTCGCTCTCGGCAAACCGGGCCGCCATATCCTTTACCATCTGCTGTTCTTCGGTCAGTGCAAAATCCATGTCAACTCAAGCCTCCTTTGAACTCGGGCTTTCTCTTCTCCAGGAATGCGCTCATCCCCTCCCTGCCGTCAGGGCTCGCCATGCACAACGCAAACTGGTCCGTCTCCAGACCGCACGCAGCACGCAGCTCTAAATTGAAGCCCCGGTCAATGCAGCGCTTGGCCGCCATCAGTGAAAATCGTCCCTTGGATGCCATGATCTTGGCGGTCTTCAGGGTTTCTTCCCACAGCTTGTCCGCGGGAAAGACCTTGTTGACCAGGCCGATCTCCTTGGCTTCCTGTGCGCTGATAATGGCCCCGGTCATACAGAGCTCCTTGGCCATCCCCTTTCCCACCAGTCTGGGAAGACGCTGGGTCCCGCCGGCACCGGGAATGATCCCCAGGTTGATCTCGGGCTGTCCGAACTTGGAATCCTCTGAGGCGTAGATGAAATCGCACGCCATGGCGATCTCGGTCCCGCCGCCCAGGGCAAACCCGTTGACGCAGGCGATGACCGGTATGGGAAGCGCTTCCATGCGGAATCCCAGGTCATGAAGTGCAACGGAGAAGTCCCTCAACTGAAGCGGGGACAGGTTGACCATGAGCGAGATATCGGCGCCCGCCACAAATGCCTTGCCCCCCTCGCCTGTCAGTATCAACACCCGAATCGACGGATCGGCTTCAACCTCGTCCAGGGCCTTCTGCATATCCTTGACCACGTCCAGATTAACGGCGTTCAAGGCCTTAGGCCGGTTGAACCGGATGACCGCCACATTCCCTTCTGTCTCATAAATGATATTTTCGTAAGCCATTGGTGCTTACCCCCATTCGCATTGTTGATTGTTGATTTGCCAGATCTGGCGATAACTGACGATTGAAGAGCGGGACCTTTCATGGTCCATCCGACATTACGAAAGTCCCAAGGCAATCGACAATCTGTCAATCATCAATCTCTAAGACCATGGCCATCCCCTGTCCGCCACCGATGCATAAAGAGGCCAGCCCCAGATGGGCACCTGATCGCAACATCTCGCCCATCATGGTGACGACGAGCCGGGCCCCTGAACACCCGATGGGATGACCGATGGAAATGCCGCTCCCCAGGCGATTGGTCTTTTCCATATCGCATTTCAGCTCGCGCACGCACGCGATGGCCTGTGAGGCAAAGGCCTCGTTGAGTTCGATTACCCCAAAATCATTGATGGAGAGGTTTTCCTTGTGCAGGACCTTCCTGACCGCCGGAATCGGCCCCAGACCCATATAGGCGGGATCGATGGCCGCGGATGCGCAGGCACGGATCTTGGCAAGGGGTTTCAGGCCGAGTTCAGCGGCCTTTGAATCGGACATGACCAGAAGGGCCGCTGCCGCGTCATTAATTCCGGATGCATTCCCTGCGGTCACTGTACCGTCCTTTTTGAAGGCGGGTCTCAGTTTTGCCATTTTCTCCGCACTGGTATCCATGGGCCGCTCGTCCGTGTCGAAGACCACCGGGTCCCCTTTCCGCTGGGGGATGACCACCGGCACGGTTTCATCCTTGAACAGGCCTTCTGCAATGGCCTTTCTGGCCCGCTGATGGCTCAGGGCGCCCAGTTGATCCTGCTCTTCCCTTGAAATGGCATATTTGGCCGCAATATTTTCGGCGGTGACGCCCATGTGATAGCCATAAAAGATCTCGAACAGACCGTCCATGATCATCAGGTCCACCAGATCGGCGTTGTTCATCCGCGCACCCCAGCGCGCCGCCGGAAGGGCATATGGGATGAGGCTCATGTTCTCCATGCCGCCCGCCAGTATGATGTCTGCCTCGCCCGCACGGATGGCCTGGGCTGCAAGGGCAAGGGACTTCATGCCCGAGGCGCACACCTTGTTCACGGTGAATGCGGACGTCTCCTTGGAGATCCCCGCACGGATCATGGCCTGCCGTGCCACATTCTGTCCCTGGCCCGCGCCCACCACATTTCCCATAATGACCTCATCGATCTGAATGGGCTGACCGGATGCGTCGTAGTCATAATCCTTCTTTTCCAGGTCGATCATACCGAGCCCCTTCAGGGCGTCCGGCTCGAACCGCGTCAGATCGTCTGTCGCGGCCGGTTTCAGATTCAGCTTCTTGAGCGCCCCCTTGAGCACCAATGCCCCCAGATCTACAACCGGCGTCGACTTCAAGGTCCCCCCGAATGCCCCCACGGGCGTCCTTACACCAGAAACAATCACCACATCTTTCATCATTTCGTCTCCTATTCCTTAAATTCCATCTGTAGACTCCGCAGAATTACGCAGATGATTAATAAATTTCTCAGATACGTTTATCCCTCATTGTAAACCACCAGGGTTACCGCCTCTCCGCCCCCCAGGCAGAGGGAGGCCTCACCGATCCTGGCCCCTCTATCTTTCATGGCATAGATGAGGGTGGTGAGGACCCGGGCCCCGCTCGCCCCGATGGGATGGCCTATGGCCACAGATCCCCCGTGGACATTGACCTTTTCAGGATCGATCCCCAGTTCGCGATTGATGGCCACGGAAGAGGTGCTGAAGGCCTCGTTGATCTCGTGCAAATCCACGTCTCCCACCGTGAGGCCGTCCTTGGCCAGAACCTTGGGAATGGACAGGATCGGCGCCACCAGGACGTATTTCATATCAATGCCGGATGCGCCCTGTGCCCCGATCCGGACCAGGGGCGTGCACCCTAACTGATCCGCCTTTTCCCTCGACATCACCACCAGGGCGGATGCCCCGTCACTGATCTTGGAGGCGTTTCCCGCGGTCACCAGGCCGTCTTTCTTAAAGGCGGGCCGAAGTCTTGCCAGGGCCTCCAAGCTGGTCCTCGGTTTTCTCACCGCGATCTCGTCCACCTCGAATATCTTCGGGTCTCCCTTTCTTGAGGGAACCTCAACCGGGACGATTTCATCCTTGAATTTGCCTGCGTCAATGGCCTTCCAGGCCTTTTCGTAGGACCTCATTGCAAAGGCGTCCGTATCCTCCCGGCTCACCCCGTACTTCTCAGACACCAATTCCGCGCTGATCCCCATGTGAAAGTCATTCACATGGTCCCACAGGCCGTCATGGACCATCCCGTCAATCAACTGCCCGTTGTTCATGCGGTATCCGGTCCTGGCCTTGTCGAGCATATAGGGGCACTGGTTCATGTTTTCCTGGCCGCCCGCCACAACCACCTCGGCATCGTTGCATTGAATCGCCTGGGCCGCCAGCATGACCGCCTTGAGGCCGGATCCGCACACCTTATTCACGGTAATGGCCCCCACATCCCACGGAAGGCCGGCCCGCACCATGGTCTGCCTGGCCGGGTTTTGTCCCAGGCCGTGGGGGAGGACGCTTCCCATGATCACCTCGTCCACCTGATCCTTCTCAATGCCGGCCCTTTTAATGGCCTCCCTGATAACAAGCGCGCCAAGATCTGTGGCGGAAACCGTACTGAGCGATCCGGCAAAGTCCCCCACCGCTGTCCTGCACGCACTGACAATAACCACTTCTCTCATAAATATTCCCCTTTTCTGGATTCTGGATTCCCGGTTCCGGATGCACGTCCATGTCCCGTTTTCAGCGGGAATACCAGGCTTATCAAAACCGATTCAACGCATCTGGAATTCAACTCATCTCTTATATTAAAGGAACGCTTTTTAAGTCAAGACAAATTAGCCCTAAGTCGCCGCCTGACAATTTTCTTGACAAATCTGAGGATTAGCAGCTAATCAATATGAATGATAATTGCACAAAAATACCATGAACCATGAGGAGTGAAGCGATGAACCCGATTGCAGAGGAGTTAAACCAGGTCATCCGGGCAGGCAACGAGCATATCTATGGAACGCTGTCAGAAGTGGGGAAAAACCTCTTCTTTCCAAAGGGGATCCTTTCCCAGGGCGCCGAGGCAAAGGAAAAGGCCCATAAGTTCAACGCCACCATCGGAATGGCCACTGAAAAGGGAAGGACCATGCACCTCCCCTCGGTGATGGCCATGCTGCATGAGATCGAACCCGAGGAGGCGCTTACCTATGCCCCTTCTTTCGGCATTCCCCCCCTCCGCCAGGCCTGGCAGGAGGAACTGTTGAGAAAAAACCCCTCTCTGAAGGGAAAAGAGATCAGCCTGCCGGTCGTGTCCCACGCCATTACCCACGGCCTCAGCGTGGTATCGGACATGTGGGTGGACCCGGGCGATACGATCGTCCTGCCGGACAAGATGTGGGGCAATTACAACCTCATTTTTTCCGTCCGCAGGGGGGCGCGGATTGTCACCTATCCGCTCTTTGATGGCGACGGGGCATTCAATCTGAAGGGATTCGAGGCCTGTGTTGAGGGCGAGGCGGCATCCGCCAAAAAGATTATCGTGATCCTCAATTTTCCCAACAACCCCACCGGCTATACCGTCACCCCCCGGGAGGCCGACGGGATTGCGGATATCCTGAGGAAGGTTGCGGAGAAGGGCGTCCGGGTCCTCGCCCTGACCGACGATGCCTACTTCGGTCTCTTTTACACCGACGATGCCCTGAAAGAATCGATCTTCACCCGGCTGATCGGCCAGGACCCCAGGCTCCTCACCATCAAGCTGGACGGGGCAACCAAGGAAAACTACGTCTGGGGCCTGCGGGTCGGTTTTGTCACCTACGGCGCCACACTTACAGGGGAAACAAGACCCGTCTACGAGGCCCTTGAAAAGAAGACCGCGGGCGCGGTCAGGGGATCCATCTCCAATGCCTCCCGTTTGGGCCAGGAGATCGTTCTCAAGTCCCTTAAGGCGGATTCCTATCTGGCGGAAAAGGAAGATAAACTGGAGATCATGCAGGAGCGGGCCCAGGAGGTGATGCGCGTCCTTTCAGATACGAAATTCCAGGATGTGTGGGAACCCTATCCCTTCAATTCAGGCTATTTCATGTGTCTGCGGCTCAAGACCGTCGATGCCGAAGCCCTCCGGGTCCATCTCCTCGACACCTACGGGATCGGACTCATCTCATTGGGGGAGACCGATCTCCGCGTGGCCTTCTCCTGCCTGGAAAAGGAAGACACCCGGGAACTCTTTGACACGCTCTTTCAGGCGGTCAAGGATCTGGAGGCATAGCGCCCGAGGATTTTGTGTCAACCTCGGACGGCGTCACAGTGTTGGATGCAATCTCCATGCGGCTCCAGGTCATAGGCGAGTCGGTGAAACGAATCCAAAAAAAAGGATCTTCGCTTCTGAGTCGTTTTGCCGAAATTGAGTGGGATAAGATTGCACGATTCCGGGATCTGGTTTCTCATCACTATGACCATGTGGATCATAAAATCGTCTATATATCTGTCAGAACCATATCCCAAAGCTGAGGGAGATGGTAGAAAGAATAATCAAAGGGCTCTCCGCAGGGGGAAAAACAGCACAGGCCTCTTAAAGCATTGGGTTATTGTCGTTCATTCCTAAGCCACAGGAAGAAAGCCATGATTCAGGGCACACGAAGACCCCGTTTCTCCAATCAAATGGAGAGCGGGGTTTTGCATGTCGTGGTTCTGTTTTGGGGCACATGGATAAGACATGCGGTTCAAAGCGGGATAACCCATCGAAGTCAGTTCCGTCCTGGACATCACACCTTGACATCAAGAACATAACACCATAATATGGTCTAAAATTATGGTCGACTTTAATGGAGGTCTGTCCTATGGCGACACTATCCCTTTCCGAGGCAAAAATGAAACTCAGTTGGCTGGTTGACAAGGTCAACACCACCGACGAGGAGGTCGTTATCACAAAGAACGGGCGTCCGGCCGCAGTCCTTGTCAGCCCTGATGAATTCGAGGGCTGGAATGAGACCCTTCTCATTCGATCCGATCCTGCATTTCTAAGCGAGATCAAAAAGGGTATTCGAATACTCAGGCAAAATAAGGCAAAGCTCTACACCCTTGAAGAGCTCTTCGATGAGTAAATGCCATGTCCGGATATAAACTCAGAGTCCCCGATCACCTCGTCGGATTCATTCGGGGCCTCCATCCCGAAATACGGAGAAAGATCAAGGGCTCACTCAAGATCATTACCTCTGAGCCCGGCTCCGGAAAGCCGCTGAAAGACGAACTGGAAGGGCTCAGAAGCCTTAGGGTAAGCCGGTTCAGAATCGTCTATCGCATTGCCGATCCCAAAGAGATTCAGATTGTCGCTATTGGGCCCCGGGACCGAATCTATGAGGAGACCTACCGCCTCATTCGCAGGGAAAACAGAAGCCAAAGAGGGTAAATCCAGAGGTCCCCTGGCGATTTGAAGGGCATTCCTCTGTCCCCTGAGACAATTTTAGTTTTTCCCTGATGACTTTTGGCGGGGAAGGATCCCTGAGCGTGCCAAATCAAAATTCAAGACGTAATCCACCGGGAGTTGGCAATCCCTCGATTTTTTTGAGTAACGCTTATAAGGAGAGGTTAATGATCTTGAGCCCCTTTTTTTGGTAAAGCTCAAAATGCGCATCCGCGGTGTAAATTTCGGTACATTCAGATACCAAGAGTGAACTCAGTATTAATGCGTCAAGCCCCGGCATACCGGTGCCGTGCCCTATGTGACTCGCTTGTAAGGCTGTTTTCTTGTCAAGAGGAACTATGGCTACTGCCAGACTGATATCAGAAATCATCGTCGGCCAGTCCTCGAATTGTCCCTTCAGAAGTTTTCTCTGCAGCTCATATAAGACGATGACGGATGTGAGCTTTTCGACCTCATCCCAGATTCGAAGCGCAAGCGGATGTTGGTTTTGTAGGGCAAAGAAAAAGCCGGTATCAAGACCTGCAAGCATCTGCATCAGTCCTTTCTCTGTGCACATCTTCCCAATTGCCAAGCGGTTTTTCCTTTATAAGGGCATTGAGTACACGTTTTTTGGCAGCCTCCTTTTCACCATCTTCAACATCCCCTTTCAGCGAATCAATAAGCTTGTCCATACCGGTAACGGCCGCCTGCTGAATACTGGAAATTTTCCCCATAGTTTGGAGCTCCCTCAGAGTCTTCCATATTTTAAAAGGTATTTTAATGGTTACACGTTTATCTTGCATTTTGCCCTCCTGGCTGGAATTGAAAAAATGCATTTTTATATCATAACACGATAATGTCAAAGTGTAAATCATACGGCAATGCCGTAATGGGTGAAAGAACGTATCAGCCGTTTTTCGTTTCATTGAAATCTCGGGTTTGCTTGCCTACGATAAGTCACCTTTGGAATCCAAAAAAAGGAAGGGTGTGCAAGAGAGGAACCGTGGACGGGATTTGAAAAGAACTCACCGATGCAGAAGGGCCGGCAATTCCCCCCAGCTGGAAATCGAGGGGATGTCGGGGGCCGGGATCTCGGATGGGTCGGATGTTGCCCCGAGAGGCAGGGGGCTTTTCCGGTCGCGGGCATAGGTGAACCAGACCGGCTGAATCCCCGCGCTGAGGGCCCCGCCGATATCGGCATCGGTATCATCCCCCACGTAAAGCATCTCTCCCCCGTCCACTCCCAGGGAACCCGCGAGCTTGTCAAAGACCCGCGGGTGGGGCTTCCGGAACCCCATCTCACCGGAGATCAGCACCACCTCGAAAAAATCATCCAGACCCAGAAGATCGATGAGCTTCAGGGCCGCGGGGGCGTGGGTAAAATTGGAGAGCAGACCCAGACGGTATGACCCCCTGAGCGTCTCGAGCATGGCATGGGTTCCGGGGACAGGATGGCAGTAATCGAAAAAGGCGGAAAAATAGGCCTCAACAGCAGTGGATATGCGGGGATCATCAGGACTCAAGGAGTACCCCGTCCCCTCCAGGGCCGCACTGATCCAGAACCGGTTATGGGTCTCCACGCCGTCCTTGGCCGCCTGTCGGATAAAACCGAGGGCGGCCTCCCGGTAGGCCTGTTGAAACGGTTCGATCTCCGGGCAGACGCCGTTTTGCGCCAGGCCCGTCATCAATCGCCGCATGGCCTCATCGAGCGCGCCGGCCTCTGCGATAATCAGGGTGTTGAAGAGATCGAATCCGATTGCCTTGATATGGTCCATGGCGTCTCTCGCCTCTTATCTCGTGGGCAGCCCCAGGCCTGCACACCCCCGGGTTGTCCACGGGGCTTCCATTTTTCGCCGCACCCTGTTCTTGAACGCCTCAAGGGACACGACGATCTGCTCATTTTCGCCCTCGGCCAGTTTTTCAACCGGGTCAAAGGCAACCACGTGAAAAATGAGTCTGCGCCCCTGAACCGCCGTAAGCTCGGCCTCGGCGCAGACCCGAACCCCCGGCGGTGCGGCTGCCAGGTGCCGGATATCGATGCGGGTCCCAAGGGTGATTTTTCCCTCTGGAATCCTCCCCGAAACAGCGTTCCGCGCCGCCATCTCCATCAAGAGCACCACCCGGTGCGTGGACAGGACATCCACGCCGACATTCCCGGCAAAACTGGCGAGGTCCTTTTCCGAGACCACTATTTCCTCATACCCCCTCAGACCCGTTTCAAGTTCCACGGCCATGTTCCTCGTTTCCATTCAGCTATGCAGACGTCTGAAAGATGAGCTCTCCTGTCTTGTCGTCGGCCCAGGCGCCTGCAGGCGCCCTCTGAAATCTGTTACCAGGCAAGGGCCATCGAGTCAAGGCGAAAAGATCGCCTTGCAGGGGAACGAATGTATGGCGATCGAGTGTTTCCTGGCAAACCCCATTGGGGATTTTCAATTGAAGGATGACAGGTGGCTGTTTTTCGGATATGATTATGTTACAGGCCAAAGAGAATAGGGAAGAGGTGAATTATGCCTAAGAAACTTCGGCCAAGCGGCGGGTACCGAAAGACGGTCAGTTTTCAGACGGCAACCATCATCTACGACGCGACCTACTGGTTTTGCGAGAAATACATTGACCCGCTCTCGCGCACCGTGGATCAAATGGTGCAAGCGGCCCGTTCCGGCCGGCAAAACATCGCCGAAGGGAGCCGGACCTCTGCAACCTCTTCCCATACGGAGTTACGGTTGCTCAATGTGGCCCGCGCCAGCTTTGAGGAACTGCTCCTCGACTTTGAGGATTTTCTGAGGCATCGGCGGCTGGCTCTGTGGGCGCCGAATTCAGCGGAGGCTGCCGCCGTCCGGCAGGTGCCGCAGAGGTTTAAAAAAAACCAGACGGATCGGTCTGACCGGAAGGATTTGACGGATCTGTCCGATCAGGAGCGCTGGGCACTTTATGCGCCCTGGCTGGAACACGAAAATCCTGCGGTGCGGGCGAATGCCCTGATCTGCCTGATAAACCAGGCCAACTACCTGCTGGATCAGCAGATTGCCGCCCTGGAAAGGCAATTTGTCGAAGGCGGGGGCTACAGTGAACAACTGGCCGCGGCCAGGCTGGCGGAACGGAGCAGAAAGAAGAAACCGGATCAGTCCGTTCAATCTGATCCGACCGATCAGATTCCGGACTGTCCACAATGTGGCAAGCCGATGGTGCTGCGGACCGCAAAAACCGGAAAGAACCTTGGAAAGCAGTTCTGGGGCTGCTCAGATTACCCGGATTGCAGAGGGGTGCAGAAACTGTAAAGGCCTGACTAAAAAAATCAGGAGGATTGAAAATGATCGGAGTTATTGCAACACTGCCCATTCAAGACAAAAAAATGGAGGAAGCCATCCACCTCATCAAGGAACTGATGGCCGGTGTGGCCAAGGAAGAAGGAACCCTTTCCTATACCATGAACCAGGACAAGGCCAAACCCAACACGATCATCATCATGGAGCGTTATAAAGACCAGGCGGCCCTTGATTATCATTCCTCCACGCCCCACTTCAAGGCCTTCTTCAAGGGGATCGGGGCGGTCCTGGCGGGGAAACCGGAAATCAATGTCATGGAAGAGATCCATTCGATCCGGTAACTTAAATTCGGGGCTCGGCAGACTTTCCGATAAATCCATCTCTGCCGGATAAACAGCTTTTTGGGGAATCGTATGCCCGTTCATTATGAAAAACTGGATGTCATAAAAGATGCCAGAGGGGATGTTTTTGAGCCCCTTCCCGGAGATGCCCTGTCGGACAAAAAGAACGCCCATGTGGTCATCAGCAATCCGGGGGTCATCAGAGGGAACCATTATCACAAAATCGGCGAAGAAACCATGGCCGTAATGGGGCCTGCGCTGGTGCGCGTTCGCGACCATTCGGAAATCAAAGACATAGATGTACCCGACGGGGAGGTATACACATTCATCTTTCCTCCGGGTCAGTCCCACGCCATAAAAAATCTGAGCAGCGGCACGAATATTCTGGTGGCCTTCAACACCATCGCACATGACCGGCAGCATCCCGATACAGAGTCCGATGTTCTATTATGATCGCAAGGAGGGGAACATAAGACGGTCTCAGGCTTTCCGGTTCGGACTGAACGCGGACGCCGGATTGTGTCTATAAAACCAAAAACATGTTTGTGTCTTAGTGACTTTGTGTCAGAATCCTGGTTGCGGCCGTTAGGCCGCATTGGGCAATAGCAGAATAGCTTGTAACAAGTGCGAGGGAGGTAAAGATGGAACTTGACGGAAAGAAGATAATCGTCCTGGTGGAAGAGATGTTCAATGATCAAGAATTCTGGTATCCCTTTTACCGGCTCAAGGAGGCGGGGGCTCAGGTGGTCGTGGTGGGGTCGGGAAGCGCCGGGACATACGCCGGCAAATCAGGGACCCAGGCAGCGCCGGATGCCGTGGCCGACAATGTTTCGGCCTCGGAATTCGATGGCATCATCATTCCGGGCGGATACGCGCCGGATCATATGCGGCGGTATCCGGCCATGGTCAAACTGGTAAAGGAGCTGTTTGAGGCGCAGAAAGTGGTGGCAGCCATCTGCCACGCCGGATGGATGCTCGCATCTGCCGGAATACTCAAAGGCCGCACGGTGACGTCGGTTTCCGCAATCAAGGACGACCTGATTCATGCAGGGGCGAACTGGGTAGACGAGGAAGTGGTGATAGACGGAAAATTGATCACCAGTAGAAAACCGGATGATCTTCCCGCATTCATGAGGGCGGTTATCAAAGCGCTTGGGCGATAGCCTGGTACAGTTTAGTGGGCAAGAGGCTTATCAGCTCATTCGCTGATCATCCCTTGTCCACGTACGCCTCAAGCTGCCGGATTTCTTTGCTCCCCATTTCCACCTTCAGTCTCACCATATTGCCGTCATATGCCTTTTCCAGGATCCGGCCATGGTTATAGGCATAATGGATGGCCTTCTGCCGGTCTTGGGGAATGGACAGCCGGTATCGCCGGGGGGCGTTCAGGCGGGCGTGGATCTCGTCCAGCAGGCTGTCGATGTGGTCCCCCCTGGAGGCTGAGATGAATACGGCATCCGGATAGTTTTTCCGGACCCTGTCCAAAACCGCAGTGTCGGCCAGGTCTATCTTATTGAATACCAGCAATTGGGGGATGTCGCCCGCTCCGATCTCCCTCAATACCCGGTCCACCTCTTCCATATGCCTTTCGAAATCATCGTCGGATATGTCGATCACGTTTAAGAGGAGATCAGCGTTCTCGGCCTCCCTCAGGGTTGCCCGAAAGGATGCAATCAGATGGTGGGGCAGGTTGGAGATGAACCCTACCGTATCGCTGATCACCACATCCTGAAGGGTCATCCGGTTCAGGGACCGGGACGTGGAATCGAGCGTGGCAAAAAGCCTGTCTTCCACCAGCACCGCGGCCTTGGTCAACCTGTTGAACAGGGTGGACTTCCCTGCATTGGTGTATCCCACAAGACCCACATTTCTGCAGTCCCTCTGCCGTCGCTTCCTTTGGGTATCGATCCTCCGGATGATGGTGACAAGGGACTTCTCGATATCGTGGATTTCCCGCTGAAGCCGCTGCCGGTCTTTCTCACTCTGCTTTTCTCCCATCCCCCTGAACGCAACCCCGGCCCCGGCCCTGCTGCCGAACCGCTCCCGGTCAAGATGGGTCCACATGCTCTTCAGCCTGGGAAGCTCGTATTTCAGTTCCGCCAGCCTGACCTGCAGCCGGGCCTCTTTGGTCTGTGCGTGATCATGAAAGATCCTCAGGATCACCTCGGTACGGTCAATGGCCTCTATGGAAAACGTCTTCTCTATGTTGCGGGCCTGAGAACCGGTCAAATCGTTGTCGAAAATCAGGATATCAACCGCTTCTTCCGCCTCTTCAAGGCAATTTTGGATGAATCCCTCCCCGGCATAAGTTCGCGGATTCTGCTTCTCCCTTCTCTGAATGCACTTCCCCGCCACAGCGATTCCGGCCGTATCCGCCAGCCGATCCAGTTCCTGCATGGAAACCTCTCTGGCCGCCATGCTCTGGTTCGGCAGACACACGCCTATCAAGAGGGCCGTAATTTTTTCGTCTTTCATGTCAGGTGTGAGTTGCTGCATGGCGTATCACATAAATAAGGCGTAAGGCACAAGGCGTAAGGCGCAAGGCGTTAAAGCTGTTGAGGGGTTGAGGTGTTGAGTCCCGCTGGCGGAAATTGAGCGGTTGCGGTTGAATCCTTATCAACGTATCACCTCATCGGCTATCCGCCAAGATCCATTCTGCTGAGGGCGCTCTTGGCCACGATTACCCGCTGGATATCCAGACTCCCCATGACCGCCTGGGCGCTGATGGCCGTCTGATACAGACCGGCGATATCATATTCCCTGCTGAGACCGTAAGCCCCGTGAATCTCCATGGCGTCGGACGTGATCCCCTTTATCTCGCCTGCAACGAACAGCTTGAGGGCGGCCGCTTCCATAAAGACATCTTTTCCCTGGTCCGCCAGGGCGCAAACATGAAAAAGATACGCCTTCATGGCCTCTATCTTTGTCACCATATTGGCCAGCTTGACCTGGGTCATCTGGAACCTGGCGCCGATCGGTTTTCCCCTGTGGGTGCGATGAAGCGCATAGGTGACGGCCAGGTCCAGCGCCCTTTGCGCCATCCCCACAAAAAGGGCACAAAACGCGATCTTCCCCACCGCCTCTGTCTTCAACAGGATTTCAAATCCCTGGTCTGCCCGACCGATCAGATGATCATCCGGCGCAAGATAATCTTCGAGATAGAGATCCCCGTTGTCAAATCCCCTGACATGGATAAAGGACTCTCTCTTGCCTGCCCTGTACCCTTTGCGTTTTGATTCTATCAGAAACGCGGACACGCCGTCTCCTGTCTTGGCGAAAAGGAGCAGATGATCGCATATGCCTGAATGGGTGATGAACCGCTTTGAACCGTTGATCAGCCAGCCTTGTTCCACCTTCTGTGCGACGGTCTTGAGCTGAAGGGGATCGGATCCGGTATCGGCCTCGGTAAAGGCGAAGGCCCCGATACGGTTTAAAGAGAGGAGGGGTTCCAGATAGGCGGACTTCAACGCGTCGGATCCGTAGTTCAAGAGGGGATAGGCCAACATGAAGTTTTCAAACAGGAGCCAGGCAGGCACCAGCGTGGCATAGGATAACTCTTTCAAGGCGATGACCAGCCCTGTAAACGTCCCCCCCGCACCGCCCCACGCCTCAGGGAAGGAGGCTTTAAGAAGACCCATGGAAAAGAGCTTGTCCTTTACCGCATCGGGAAGCACTCCTGTGTCGTCCACCTCCCGGCAGACGGGGAGGAGCTCGTTCTTTACGAATTTCCGAACCGATCTCCGAATCTCCCGTTCCTCAAATGAAAATCTGATTTCCATAATATCTCCGGTTTAAAAGCCGCATGCCCTGAGGATTCACCTCTTTCCAGCATGCCGGCGTTCTTCCATCACCACTCTCCATCTGCCTGCGCCTGTCGGCCCGCCAGATGTGATTTTGGCGAGTATAACGGGAAAACCTACAGGATGCACACAGAAAATTGAAGAACCCTGTAGCAAACTGCAGGGAATCTCCCAAATGTAAGGAATTTTTACCATTTCTTGTTTGCTCGCTAATCAAGCTGCAAGCGGGACCGCAAGCAGCGGGGCATGCGCTCGCTGAGCATTTTAAAGGTATTTGATGGGACGTCGAAGGATAGTCAACCTTCGGGACCGTATCCTGAGATTTCCTTGTCAATATAAGCGATGGGAAAGGAGAGACCGCGCCCCGAAAGGGGCGGACAGCCTTTCTGGAGGGTTGGACAACCCACGGTGCCTTAATTCCGGGGAGAATCCCCGGTTTGCAGGGGCGCCTAAAAAGGGGCTCCGAGGGGACCGAAGTCACGGACCATCTTTTTGTATGCCGGGGCCCCCACAAGGAAGGTATAGATCTCGTCCGCCTTTTCTGCAAGGTCGATATCCTGAAAACGCTCGGGATAAAGAATCTTGCCTGCCCCATAGGCATCGGCCACGGCCGTCCCGATATTGGCTACGTAGTAGATGAACGGGAGGAGTACGTAGACACGGCCGTTTTGAAAGGCCTTCAGGGATTGATAGAATTTGGACTTTTTTTCAAAATCCTGCTTAATGAGGCCGTATCCGCCGGCGTCCACGAAGATGACGTCCGGGTCCCACATGAGGAGTTTTTCCCTGTCGATAAAGAGGTGGTTTTCCCCGGATGCACCGGCCGCGATATTGTCGGCCCGGACCCACTCCAGGGGAATGTAGTCTGGATCCGTACTCTCGATGCCCTGAACCCCCCTGAAACCAACCCCCCCGATGTAGACCCTGGGCTTCCTGGAAGGGTCGATGCCGTCGGTTCTTTTCAGGAGGTCCTTTTTCGCGCCCTCAATAAAGTCTACGACCGCTTCAGCACGAGCCTCCTTTCCCAGGATCTTGCCGGCCAGTCTGAGGGAATCATAGAGCCTCTCGTTGAAGGCTGGAAACCGCCCATAGGTGAGGATCACCACCGGGATACCGATTTTTTTCTGAAGGGCATCGGCTGTAGCGGGTTTCATATAGGTGGCGAAGATCACATCGGGGTTGACCTTGAGGACCGCCTCGAGGTCGGGCTCCTTGTTCAGGTGCTGGGGGCCGCCGGGACCGATCACCGGAAGATCTTTAAGCTCGGGACTGGCAATCCAGTAGGGTCGGCCCTGTGTACGGACATTTTCAAAGTTTTCGATTCCGGCGATCTTCTCTTTTGCTTCCAGATAGCACAAAATTCGGAGTGTCCCGGGTCCGATGGCGATGACGCGGTTCGGATCCGCTGGGACCGCAACCTTCCGGCCTTCCATGTCGGTAACGGTCATGGAATCACCGGCCATTGCCAGGCCCACAGCCCACAGGGATGCAAGGGCTGCCATGCAGCACAACAGAAAAATGCATGAAGGTTTTTTCATCCTTTATCTCCTTTTCGTAAAAAGACTGATAAGCAACTGCGCTGGTGAGCTATTGAGCCTGTGAGCTGATAAGCTGGCAAGCCCTTATGAACCCTTGCTCGGGCATGAGTCGTTGGCCATTCGTTGTGGTTCATTCGATGTTCCATGTTGGACGTTCGACGTTGGACGTTCGTTCTTTAAAACGTTTCTATCCCGACCTAATAGCTCATCAGCTTATCAGCTCATCAGCTCACCGGCTTCCCTCCGTTTCCATTCAGGGCCACAACAATAGGGTATCCCTGTACCTCGCCCAAGATCACCCGGACCCCATAAACCTGATGGATCGCCTCCGGGGTCACCGCGGCCCTGCCCCCCTGGGTATGGACCCTGCCGTCTCTGAGCATCAGAAAACGGTCGGCGTATCGCAAGGCGAGATTGATATCATGCAGACAGACGATGGCAGACAACCCCCGTTTTCTGACGGCCGTTTGGACCAGACCCATGACCTCCAACTGGTTCTTGAGGTCCAGATTACTGGTGGGCTCGTCCAGCAGAAGGAGGTCCGGCTCCTGGGCCAGGGCCCTGGCCAGGACCACCTTCTGCATCTCGCCGCCGCTGAGGGTGCTCACCGGCCTCATGGCAAGGGCCTCCAGTCCCATCTGTTTGAGGGTGGTTTCAACAACCGTGAAATCCGTTTCATCGGCCTTCCATTTCACGTAGGGCGTTCGCCCCAGGAGAACCGCATCAAAAACCGTCAGTTCCTCTTCGCCGTATCTCTGGGGCACATATCCCATATGTCTCGCAATTTCCTCCCCTTTCATGCGGAGGACATCTTCACCGTGAAGACCGACGGCTCCCTTCCTGACATGGAGAATCCGGTTGATACACTTCAGAAAGGTGGATTTTCCGGCCCCGTTCACCCCCAGCACGGCCAGGATGGAACCACGATCCAGCTCCAGATGGATGTTGCTCAGGACAGGGTGGCTGTTGTAGCTGAACTCGATCCCGGCAATGGTAAGCATCATTTTCCGTACCCCCTTGTGAGAAGATAGAGAAAGAGCGGCGCACCCATAAAAGAGGTGAGGACGCCTACGGGAAGGGTCCCGGAGCCTATCAGGATCCGGCCCACCGTGTCCGCCAAAAGCAGGAGGAGGGCACCCACTATGGAGGCAAAGGGGATCAAGAGACGATGATCCGCCCCCACCATGCGCCGGGCAATATGGGGGGCCAGAAGACCCAGAAAGGCGATAACCCCGTGAAAGGCGGTCACCAGGGCCGCGATCAGCGCGGCCATGAGCATGCCCCACAATCGCACCCTCTCCACATCCACCCCGATCCCCCTGGCCACGTCCTCCCCTGAGGAGAGGGCATTCAACCGCCATCGGTTCAGGACAAAATAGACGGTGACCCCTGCCGACGCCGCGGTCATCACGCCGATCTCCTTCCAACTCGATCGGGAGACATCCCCAAAGGTCCAGAAGACAATGGTGGCGATCTCCACCTCTGTGGCAAAATACTGGATCAGGATGGTCCCTGAGACAAAGAGGGAGGAGAGGGCAACCCCGGCCAGGATAATGGAACCGGGCGAGAGCCGCTTCATCCTGGAGAGGGCCAGGATCACCAGCGTGGCCGCCATGGCCCCCAAAAATGCAAAGAAGGTGACGGAGACGATGTTCTCGACAAATATCAGGTTTGAGGCCGTGGTCCTCAGGACACTGCTCTGGGTCGCGCCCCCTCCCAGGACAACAATGGCGAGGGCCGCGCCAAAAGCGGCCCCATGGCTGATTCCCAGGGTAAAGGGAGAACCGAGGGGATTTCTGAGGAGGCACTGCATGGCCACGCCGGAGATGGCCAGGCCCCATCCGGCCACGATGGCTGCCACGATTCTGGGCATCCGGATATTCCAGATTACGATGTCGGCAGCCCCTTTCTCGTACCCCAACAGGGACCGGATAACCTTCAGCGGCGACAGGTCATAGGTTCCGGCCGCAATGGCGTAGACGGCCAATATTCCCAGGAGCGCCAGCAGGGCAAAAAAGAACATCGTTTTCTGTCGCAAGACCCCCTTGTAGGAGGCTGTCAGCGAACTCCCGGTCCCGGTTTCCGTCTCGTCTGCATGGATCATGATTCCGCACAGTCCCCGCACAATGTCCGGCCGTCGACGGTCACCATCCTGGATATCATGGCAGGTTCCCCGCAGCGGTCGCACGGCCTGGAAGGCTCGATGACGGCCTTTTCAGGGACAGGTGTGCTGGTTTTCCGGATCGAAAAAAGCGCTTCCAGGGGCGTTTCCAGGAGTTCCCGTCCTTTATTCAGGTGAAGCGCCTGAAATTCGCTCTTCTCCTCCGGCGTGGCCCGATCCTCCCTGATCTTCTGAATCAGGTCCAGGTGTCGATCATTCAGGTTCATGACGCCATGGAGCAGGGCGATGCGGACCCCCTCCCCTGTTTTTCGGCTTACGATCGTATACGCGTGTTTCCCCTGATCCCTGCAGAGAAGGTTTCCCTTGCCCAGGGTGCATCCGGTCAGGACCTGAATGGCGTCTGTTCCGCAGGCATTGGTCTCCACGGTGGCCACGATTTCCTCATCCGGGGCCCTCCTCTCTGCAAGCCATTCAAGGGCCGCTTTGCCGGCCCGGTACCCGATGGCCAGTCCGGGGCAAAAGTGCCCGTGGAACTCGGCGCACCGCCTGAAGTCTTCCTGCTCCATGATTTTATCTGCATTCATGGGATTTTCTCCTAAAAATGGTTGCTCGTTACTGGTTGGTGGTTGCTAGATACTGGATACTCGATACCGGATATCGGTTCTTTCAACTCCTAACTCCACACTTCACACTCTAACGCATTCCGGTTATAATGAATTAACAGAATCCCTCAATTTTAGGCACTTTAGCTCACTTTAGTCACTTTAGCTCACTTCAAAAGGATCCTTTCCATCCGGAAACATGGCTGAAAAGGCCTGTGATACGCCCAGATCCTGGAGCGTACAAAAATGCATCCCCTTTTTGCTGCCGGTAATCAGGAGCGGTCTGGCCTTTTCAATGTCCAGAGACCCATCCGGTTTCAAGACCTCATCCGCCACCTCGAGCCGCAACACTCTTCCCACGATGAGCGCATATCGGTCTTCCTCGAATTCCCGCACGAGTTCGCATTCCATCCAGCCATAGCAGCCCGCAATGCCCGGCGGTTTGACCAATAAAGACGGCTTTTCTTCCAGACCCGCTTCCGCGAATTCGTCCACCTCAGGGGTGCTGTACCTGGCCGTAGGCATGACCTTGTCCTGCATGGCCGCTCCTGCCAGATTCAATACAAACTGCCCGGTCTTCCGGATATTGACCAGGGTGTCGCGTTTCTTGGCCGATGCCGCACAGATGAGGTCCAGGGGCCGCAATATGGGCATTACACAGGACCAGGGAGCGATATTCCGTACGCCGTCCGGGCTGATGGTGGAGATAAAGGTCACGGGGAGGGGCATCATCCCCTCGCGCATAAACGGTTTAAACAGCACCACATGCTCCTTTTTGTCAAAAAAAAACCACGAAGGCCCCTCCCTTTCGGGGAGGATACACCTTCGTGGTGGTTAATTATCCTTGGATATTGATTTTTGGGACGTTTGGGCCTCTTGCCCTTTGAGACTTCCTGCCTCAAGTGTCTTTATAATGACCCCATTCTTCCTTGTCAAGCCGAAAGTCCGCATGAGCGGCAATTTCTCATGATGAAGCGGCCTCGAAGTGAAAATACACTATGCGTGGCCTCTTGTCTCGACTCTTGGCGGCTGGACAACCGCTCCCGCCAAGTTATCGCTTCGAAACGAAAAATAGCCTGGGCCCGCCCTTGGTCACGATGCGTTTCTTGCCGGGATCCTGACGGCGTTGCTGAAAACCCTTAGGTGATCTGTTCTGCTTTTCTGTTAAAGCACAAAAAAACCACCAACCCGCAGGCGATGGTGCCTCCACTGTACAGGGAAACCATCGGATTGGCCTTTATGAAGAAGACAATCATCCACAGATTGAACAGGATGAAAAAGAGAGGCGTGATCGGATATCCGAAAGTCCTGTAGGGGCTTCCAAGATGACATCCCTTTGCGCGCAGCACCATCATGCCGATTATCGTGAGCATGGCGAAGAGCGAAAGGGTAACGCCGATGTATAAGAGGAGTTTGTCAAAAGACGAGGTGATGACCATCAGTATGGCGATGGCGGCCTGCAGAAAAACGGCCTGGGCCGGCGCCCCGTGTCTCCGGGTGACCCGGCCGAAGCGCGCGAAAAAGAGATGATCCCTTGCCATGGCATAATATACCCTGGGGCCGGCCATGATCATGGCGCTGATAACAGAGAGGAGACAAAAGGTGATCGCCCCGGCAAAGATGCTTTCAACCCCCTTCCCGAACAGGGTGAAGGCCGATGCGGCGCCCACCTCCAGGACCCCGCTCATCTCCGATGGAGGGAGTGCATAGATAAAGACGACGTTCAGAAGGAGGTACAGGACCATGACCGAAAGGGTTCCCCAGAACAGAGAGAGGGGCAGACTCCTGGCCGGGTTTCTGATCTCAGCGCCCAGATAGGCGGCCGCGTTCCACCCGCTGTAGGCGAAGGAGATAAAGATCAGAGATGAGGCAAACCCGGTTGAGAGAAGGGCGCCCTTACCCATCCCGGAAGAAAAATGGTCCATCGACCCGTGACCAAAGGCGATCCCACCTCCCACAAAGGCCAGGATGACCCCGATCTTGAATACTGTCAGCCAGTTCTGGACGCGGCTTCCGAGATGGAGGCTGTAACAATGGATGAGCGAAAAAAGAACGATCACCCCCACGGCAAAGAGGGACAGCGGAGAGATACGGATCCATGCGAGTTCAAGGAACGGGGTATGGGGAGCCCCGGCAAAAGTTTTTGGAAACACGCGGAAAAAATAGGAGGCAAAGGCCATGGCCGCGGCTGCAATGGGCGCTGAAAACCCGACGATCAACGAGATCCACCCGGAGAGAAATCCGGGCAACCTCCCCATACTTTCCCTCAGGTACACATATTCCCCTCCGGCACTGGGAAACATTGCGCCCAGTTCGCCATAGCAGAGTGCCCCTGAAAGGGCCAGGACCCCGCCGGCAACCCAGCAGAGGAGCATGGCCACAGGATCGCCAAGGGCCTCCATGATAAAGCCGGAGGTGGTAAATATTCCGGTCCCTATCATATTGGCAATGACCAGGATCATGGCAGAGCCCGCGCCGAGTTCCCGCTTCAACCCCGCCCGAGACCCGTCAGTTGCTCCCATGCCATCCTTACCCCCGGCAGTTTTCCCCGCCATTCGACCACCCTTCTCCCGGCACCCCCAGGTATCCGGCCTTTCCGCCGCCGGCAGGCAGGGCCGGCATGGATCATAGAGAGGAACTCCTCCGTAGTCCCGTCTATCTTGGATCCGCCTCAGAGAGGCTGGACTTTAAAACGGTCGGATAAGTCATTGAAGAATTACCAAATGGACGGGGTCCCTCCGCAAGGGCAGGTCCCGCTGCCCTTGCGCAGCCCTGTGTCATCGGAGGACCTGAAACCCCATTAGATTCATTCCATCGCGAAAAAGAACAAGCGCAAAGGCCAACAGTATCAGACCCAGTACCCGCATGGTGTATACATAAAAGCGGCCTGTTAAAAACGACCGATATCGGCCCACCAGTACTGCCACCAGAATTTTGGATCCAACCAGCAACAGATAAAAGCTGCCGATAAACGCCACAGCCGCAAAGGCACTTTGATCCCAGGCCTTTATTGTGGAAGGCCCGCCGATGCTTACCCAGAAGAGGTATGGATGCGGGTTTAATACGTTGACGAGAATGCCTTTTCTAAAAGAGTCGGGGTTGAGTTCCCGGAAGCTCAGATCGACCCCTCTGGTAACGAGGCTCTCGTATCCCATATACAAGAGTACAAAACCGCCCAAAAATGAAATCGTCCCCAATATGATATGGAAGGCCGACAGCTTCGTCAATATGTATAAGGTCAATGCAACAATCGGAAGATCGGAGATGATGGGAACCAGGGCAACCTTGGCCCCGGCTTTCATGCCGTGCCTGAGGGTTTCAGATACGACCAGGGCAAGAAGAGGCCCGGGGGCGATACCTGCGGAAAGGCCCAGGACCGTTCCGGTGGTTAAGAACCCTATCATCCGGTATCACCTGGTATTATCCATAACACCGCTGCACACCTGTTAACGCTTCCCCGCGCCATCATTATTGGCGGTCGAGACATGACTCGGGGCCGGAGCGGGCCGACGCTTTCCTGACTTCTCCTTGGGTGCATTCGCGTGGTTGAGTTGGTGCCAGGTGAGGAGTTGCTTCTTGATATCGTAGAGGGTATCTGAAAGTGAGACTTTGTAGATGTGAGGATTGATGAAGCGTTTGGTTTCCGCCTCCAGTCTTCCCACTTCCTCCTCCGCATGGGCCTTGACCTGCGAGAGAGGGGGCGGGTCATAGACCTGTCTCCCCTTCTCGAAAACAGGAATCATGATCTCCTTGGCATGATAGGGAGGCTTATAGGACTTTTTCAGATAGTCATACATGGGGTGATGCGCGACCACCGGAACGCCTTGAGGGATCTTTTCGTTCACGTCGGTCAGAAGATCTCCCATCATCCGGCCTTTGAGGTTGTAGAAACGGACTATTTTCTTAACCCCCGGATTGGTCACCTTTTCAGGGTTCTCGGATATTTTGATCTTGGGGATGAGATTCCCGTCTTTGCTGTCCGCAGCCATGAGCTTGTATACCACTCCCAGTGCAGGAGTCTGATAGGACGTCATCAACTTGGTGCCCACGCACCAGATGTCGATGCGGGCCCCCTGATCCCGAAGGGTTTCAATGAGCCATTCATCCAGGTCGCTGCTTGCCAGAATCTTTACTTCGGAGAAGCCGGCTTCGTCCAGCATGTCGCGAGCGATTTTGGAATAATAGGCCAGGTCGCCGCTGTCAATGCGGATCCCCTGGAGGGCCTTACCGGCCTTGCGCATCTTTTTCGCCACCCGTATGGCGTTGCGCACGCCTTCCACCACCTCGTACGTGTCCACGAGTAATACGCAGTTGTCTGGGAAAACCTTTGCAAAGGCCTCGAACGATTCGATCTCTTTATCAAAGCTCTCCACCCAGCTGTGGGCATGGGTCCCTCTCACCGGGATCCCGAAGAGTTTGCCGGCCATGACATTCGATGTTCCTTCGCAGCCGCCGATATAGGCCGCCCGGGCCCCATAGAGGGCCGCTTCCACGCCGTGGGCCCGGCGGGTGCCGAAATCCACCACCGGTGCTCCCCGGGTGGCGAGCTTCAAACGCGCCGCCTTGGTGGCGATAAGGGTCTGATGGCCCACGATGGCCAGCAGGGTGGTTTCCAGAATCTGGGCTTCGGCAATGGGGCCGGTCACCCTGATCAGGGGTTCATTGGGAAACACGACCGTGCCCTCGGGCACGGCCCATATATCGCCGCTGAACCGGATTCCTTTTGATAATCTCTCCAGGGCTTTCCGGGTGAAGATCCCGAGACCGGCCAGATAATCCAGGTCATCCGGATAAATCTTGAGATGGTTGATATAGCGTATGGCGCTCTCCAGACCGGCAAAAATGCAAAATCCGCCGTCATCCGGATTCTGGCGGTAGTAGAGGTCAAAGCAGGCTTTCTGTTCCCCTTTTCCGGACACGAGATATCCTGCGGTCATGGTCAGCTCGTAGAGATCCGTGTCCAGTGTGTGGTTGCCGATTTTCAGACAGTCCAGGGAATTGCGGGCCTCAAGGAAGCCGATTTCCCGGTTTGCGCGGGTATCGACCACATCAACCCTTTCCATGAGCTTACCGGTGACCGGATCTTTGAAGAGGATGTCCATATCTTAAAATCCTTTCTCCTGGGATTGGGGGATAATCCGAATTTGGGGCGTTAACGATTCACATATCCGAAAGACTTTCGCCTGTCCAATCGGGCTGCCTGGACATACACGCACCTATAGCCCCAGACACCCCTTTTGTCAAATTTTTGATGAGTAACGGATTATCCCCCTCCTGAGCCCCAAGATGCACCGACGCCGTATCAAAGCCCTAGATTTTAATCATAATCTGGCCAAAGGCCCAATAGGCATTATCGTCGCTGCCGGTCGCCTCGACAAAATCCCCCGGAAAAAATGCGGCGCACCCGGCCATAAGGCCGATGCGGGGATGGATCTGATACTGCCAGACGAGATCGATTTCATTGCCCAGGTCGGACCCGGACGCGCCGGTGGGATCCCAGCGCATCTTTTTCCCTGTACAGTAATACCAGGCGTCTTTTTTCTGTGCCAGGCTGAAGTTGTGGTAGTCCAGGGATATTTTCATCTTCTCCACCGGCTTTACGCTCACGCCGACCTGGATGTCCATCAGGTTCATCCAGGAAAAGAGGTTCATCCGGCCATAATACATGTCGATGGCCCCAAACACCCCGTCAAAGGTCCCGTAAGTCCCGTCGTTTGGATCCTTGTCTCCGGAGGCATAACTCAGAGAAACGGCAAACCGCGGGGTCCAGAAATCAATAGGCGTATATCCGACCTCTGCATTGAGGCCGAAGGCGTTGATGTTGTCCTTGCCGTAATCCCCAAACTGATAGGCAAAGGTGGAAGCATAATCGAATCGGTTCCATTTTCCTTTCCCATAAAATCCGACGGTTTGTACGAGGAGTTCCCCGACCCCCGTCTTCCCTTTAGTGGTTTCGTCGGAGTCCCACTTGACCACGTAGAAGAGATCCAACTTGTTTTTGGGGATCGATTTGATCTGGCCGTACGCAGCATAAACCTTATAGGGAAAGTGGTCGTCATCGAATTCATCTTTTTGATAAAGTATCCGCTGTGCGGTAAAGATATCCACGTCCACCGCCGGGGTCTGCACCAGGATCTTCCCCCCATCCCAGGTGTAGCGGCCCACATTACCCCAGCCCCCAGGACCGAATATCCGGTTATCGCCATATTGGATCGCCTGTCTTCCGACCTTGAAGCCTAAAGGGGAGTTTCCGATTTCTCTCCATTCAAAGAATGCCTGGCGCAAATCCAGCTCATTCCAATAAGGGCAGTTGGGACCAAAATTATCTTTTTTCAGATCAGAGAGGGCGAATCGCGCATCCTGGAATTGCACAAAAAATCGTGCCTTTTGAGGCAGCCGGTAGCCTACATTGATCCTCGTCCGCATCAGCAAGACATTATCGGTTTGATTCGTGCCGTATTTCTGGACGCTGAAATTATTTTGATATTCATAACGATACCGAAGACTGCCTCCCAGATCCAGCTCGCCGGGGCCCAGACGTATCCCCGTGAGAGTATCCGATATGGCGTCTGCCCTTGCCTCGCCGCTGACGATTACGGGCCAACATAGGGCGACCACAAAAATGACGAAAAGGATTCTTGTATACCTCATGATATAGATCTCCTTCAGATCTGATATTCCCCCGTTGCAGGTCAATGGGGTGGATGGTGTGGTCTTGCTCCTGTCCCCGAAACAATAAATAGGGACAGGAGCATTCATTCATCAGGCCTTATGGCCAGGTTTTCTGTCACAAAAAAAAGAAAATATGGCCATCCTTCCACTGCACGCTCAGCCTTCCGTCATTCCGGCACGATTCCAGCCGGAGTCCAGAAATACGACGGACTGATTCCGGCTAGGGTTAGGCCGAAATGACGGGACAGCACACAGCCGTTTTGGTTGCGGTTATCCGCTTCAGGCATTAATCCACGAGCTGTTCCGGGTGGTCCATAAATGGCGCCCACTTGGCCTTCTGATCCAGCCGGGGGACCCACATGGGTTCACAATGGGGATATTCCCATTTATAACCGGGCACCCGCTTGATCTGAAAACTCTCCGCTATGGGGTGTTTAAAGACCTCGCGAAGATGTCGATACTGAAGCCAGGTGAATTCCTCCCGGATCTGATTGGGATCGATGGTGGGCTTCTGTCCTTTGGGAAGATACTTCAGGTTATCCTTAATATCTCTCAGTCGTTGAAGCAACTCAGGTTTATCGTATTTCCACTGAATCTTGCAGTCCTTCAGTTGCACTTCCGGCGTGTCCGGCTCATGCTTCCAGGCCGACCATCTCTTGTAGGGCGAGGGATTTGCCTTGTTGGGCGTGCCGAAGACCTTTATGGCATTCCATGATTGAATGCCGTCCTTCCACGCCCCCATCCATGTTTCCTCGGTGTCGATCCTCTGCAGCACGACTGAATGACCTAAATTGGGATCGATATTCAAGGTTCCAAACTGGAACCTGCCGCCTGTAACATAGGCGATCGCATCGGCAATTCACGGAGATTGCCCGGCTATACCCCGCAATAGGGTTCGATCCACAACGCCGTCAGGAAACATCTTGTCAATGATCAGACGAAGGATGGCCGGCGTGTAATACAAGGCTTCACAGGAATGGCCGTGAAAGCGGATGATGTCTTTCATTCCGAATTTGAGAGTATACTTGAAGTACTGACCTGCCGTTCCTTCGGTGAAGATGGACTGAAACTCCGGAAGGTACGGACATTCCTCCTGAAGCGGCGCATAGAACGTCGCCTTGTCGTCAGTCCAGTCAGACCCACGGTAGATGAATTTCTGCGGTGGACCGAATGCCTTATACTGCTTCCGGACCGCTGCCTCCTCGGCCTCATGCTCCTTCTGCTTTTTTTCCCAATACCGATTGATCGCCTCCTCATCGGTCTCCGTGGCGGCACGCGCAAGCGTAACGCCCCCCAGGGCCGCAACCGATCCGGTGGCCATGGTGAACGCCCCCGTCCTTTTTAGAAAATCCCTTCGGTTAAGGCCGTCTCTTTCATTTTCACTCATACCGTTTCCTCCATTTTTCTGTTTGGTTCGGAACCGAGACCTTCTACTTGGAACTCTTGACAACAGCTCCCTCTTTTCCATTAATCCCATCTCCAGATTACGCGCATTTCGAGCAGTCTTCTGGCTTCCGCTCGGCTCACGCGGGAGGTCAAGGTTCGGATACTTCGCCTCCAAGGCCTTTTCCATAGGGGCAAATGGAACAGACAGACTTCCCGCATGAAACATGATCTGATCCTCCTTTATTGGATAATCATTAGAATTTTGGATTTTCAGTTGTTCCCCTTGCCCTCGTTTCACCTGGGCCATCGCCTCTACCCACACCGTGCGGCGGTCAGCCGGAAACATAATCGGCTTTGATCAAATCGAAGGCCTCATCCGCGGAATGAATCTCCTTAATTTCTCCCTGTACCAGGGCCGAAAAACTGTCCCCCACCAGGCCGGCTTCCCTCGGATCGTGAGTGACATATAAAACCGGCATCCCCAGTGCCTTCAGCACCATTTTGAATTCGGGCAGCAGATGTTCCTTGATCGCCAGATCCAGGTCGCTCAGGGGCTCGTCAAAAAGCATGACCTTCGGCCGGGAGGCCAGGGCCCTGGCCAAGGAGACCCGGCTCTGATAGCCCCCGCTCAGAACGCCGGGCTTCTTGTCCAGGACCTCTCCCAGACCCAACATCCTTGTCAATCGGTCTCCCTCTTCGACTGCCCCGCGGCCGTTTCTGAGGGCATAATAGATGTTTTCCTTCACGGTCAAATGCCTGAAAAGGGCCGGATGCTGAGGCACGTATCCGATTTCCCGGTCTTCCGGGCTTAAGTCCGTCACATCTTTGCCGTCGATATAGACATTGCCGGAGTCGGCCTCCCAGATCCCTGCTATGATCTTCAACAATGTAGACTTGCCACCGCCATTCAGGCCGATGATCACCCTGATTTCAGAATCCACAGTCAGGGAGACTCCCCGGAGCACCTGTCGGGGGGGGAAGCTCTTGTCAACCCTTTCAACCTTTAGCATGCCACACCCTCCTCCTCAGGCTCAGGGCCGCCACAATCAATAGAGAAAGAAAGATACAAAAGGCGCTGGCCGTGACCGCCATTTCCAGTTCCCCTTCCTCCACTTTGGTAAAGACATAGGAGGCGAGCACCTGGGTGCTTCCCGGCAAGTTCCCCCCGAACATGACAACAGCGGCGAATTCGCTTAAGGAACGGGAAAAGGCCAGCACAAAGCCGGAAAACAATGCCTCCCCCAGCGTGGGGAGGACCACCCGAAAGTAGGCCTTGACCGGTGTATCTCCCAGAGTTCTTGCGACATCGATCATTTCCGTTTCCATTTTGTCCATTCCGGAGGCCACGGTCCGGGCCGCCAGCGGATAGGATACAAAAAACATGGCCAGCACCACCGCCACCAGGGTGAATGCCAGGCCGGTCTCTCCGATAAAACCGAAGTTCTTCCTGCCGAAGGCTATCAGAAGGGTCAGACCGGCTACTGTATGGGGGAGGGCAATGGGCAGGTCATTCATCAAGTTGGCCACCTTGTAGATCAGGGTGTGCCTTAAAAATAGATAGCAATAGCCAAAGCCGACGGCCAGGACCAGACTTAGAAGGGCGGCCAGCAGGCCGGCACAAAGGGTGTTCCGAACGCTTAACCAGAAATAGCTGTCCGCAAAAGTCTTCAGGGTGCCTGTCCATTCCAGGCGCGCCAGAAGGGCGATCAGGGGGTAAACGATCAGCAATAAAAACAGCGGCGTGAAAAGCACCGCAACGATATTTTTATTCAATTTATTCATACGGTTGCCATCCGTATTGGGTAAACACCGCTATATGGCGGCGGGCAAAATCGTAAAACTCCTTTGCCAGTTTTTGATTCCCGCCCTTGATGATGGCCGCGGCGAAAATGATCTCACCGGTGAGATCCAGGGAGATCATTTCCACGATTTTGAGTTTATGGCCCTTTGCCACGCTCTGGAAAATGATGGCCGCGTCCGCCTGGTCTTCCTTCACCATGATGGCCACCTGGTGTACGGTGGAAGGCCGCGCCTTCAAAATGCCCGCGGCATTGATCTCTTCCCAGATGCCCAGGTTTTTCAAGGCCCTCTCCGCATAGGCCCCATTCGGAGCCTGGGGGTCGGCAATGACCAGGACAACGCCCTTTCTGGTCAAATCCTTGACGGATTTGACCTTTCCTTCTCCTGTCTTGGAAACGATCAGGACTTCATGGTCCTTTAAGAACTTCATTCCCTCGGCCAGTTTCCGATCCTTTTTGATCTTTTCGATATACAGCCAGTCGGCGCTGAAATAGAGGTCGCAGGGTTGTCCCTCTCTGATCTGGGCATAAAGCGACCCCGAAGAGGCATAATTGGCTACCACCTTGATGTTTTCATTTTCCTTTCGAAAATTCTCGATGACCACATCCATCGGTTTTTTCAAGCCGGCTGCCACGTATGTGGTTAATTCTTCCTCCCCGGCAAAGGCAACTGGGCAAACACTTCCCGACAAAAAAATCAGGATCAACACGTAACACCAGAAACATTTTTTCATAACCAGACCTCCATGTTGCGTTTTATAAAAATCGGTCCTTTCAAAAATCAAACACCTTTATGGAACTGAGGACTCAGGAAAGCCGTTTGTCCATGATGCGGGTTCCTTTTGTGGAGCGCCTTTTTTTGGAGGCGCATGTTAGGACCTAGCATCATATGTTGTCAATGTATTTAGAAATAAAAATTGTCTAAGCCTAATAACTACTATTAATAACAATTAATCTCTAAAAAGAACTTCCATTATTGAGAGCATGGCCCTTCTACAAATATCAAGGCCATGGGGACCTCCCGGATTTTGACCTTTCCGGGGTGATCATCCTCTAAGACAAGACCATTCACCCAAACAATGGAGATCCAAACATAAGACAGGGCTGCCTATTAAAAGAAAAAAGTAACGCAAAAAAATATCTAAATTTAGTTTTATTAAACCCGCCTAATCAATATCGGACTCATTAATTTACCGGTTTTCGTTCGAATGCCAGCCAGAATGATTCCCGGCGTGGCAAAAATGCTCTTGAGGATGCTGGCGTGTTATGCCGGCTGCCATACCAGGCATCGGATTCCGTTTGTCCTGGCCAGCTCGACCCAAAGTTAACGCCCTAATCCATGGCGATGATTTTTTGCTTGACAGGCATTTTTATTTTTGCATATATCATATCCGAAATATGGCTTTTTAGTTAGTATAGGTTTATATTAGATATTTATGAATACTTAACAAGTGTCATATTGACAATTTATTCCGCCAATTCATAACTCTGTAGCTTGGCACCTGCGACAACCTGACACCGCCGCAAGAAGCCGGGTCAACAGAAAAGAATGGTGGGCGTCAGACGGTGATCCGGGGCATCCCTATTGGAGTTGGAGGGAGATGACAGATGGTTGTGGTAGAGAATTTCTATAGCCGCTTACCGGATACCCGGTTTTTAGATGGAAGGCCTGCCAGGGAATATGTGCGGCGTCTGGTGAAGCTGAATGCCCTATTGGATAAGGACGCACATCTGAGCAGGTTCAACGAGCCCCTTTTGGAAGAGCGGCTGAACGAACTTGAGGAGATCGGGTGCGAGCACGATGCGGATGCGGCCTACGGGCTGACCCTTGCCCGCATCAACGAGCTGGGTCTGCTGTGTGCGGGCAACTATGCGGATCAGAATGAGGTGCAGGGGGTGGGCGATCTCCTGTTCAATCCGAGGCTAATACTGGTCCATATCCGAGGGCTTCCGGGGCCTGTGGTAAAAGAACGGCACATGGGTCTGACAGAACAATTTGCCGATGTTGCAGACACACGAGAGGGCGTTATCGCCTGGTTCAGGGATGCGACCATCATCGAAATTGAGAAAAGACCTTTATTGCCGCACCTCTACGACAGATTGCGAGATTCAGGGATCGTTTCACTTCAATACCTGGATTCCGTCATGGACCGTACGAGGAAGATAGCAGATCTCACCGGATTTCTTGCCTCGGCCTATTTCCCAAGGGGTCTTGATTTTCATCAATGGATGCAGCACGCAGGGGATGCCGACAAGAAACTCCTCGAGTCGAAACTCTGCCGGTTTGATACCAGCATATTCTGTAAGCTGGGCAATGAATTCCAGCAAGCCCTCCAACTGAGGGATATGCAGACAGGTTTTCCAGGCAAGATGGCCACGGACCCGCAATCGATTAAGAAGCGGCATTCCGGATATTAACACTAACTGCAGGAGAAGAAAGTGCTATTACCCCATTTTGAGTTTCATGAGCCGACTACCGTGTCCGAGGCCTGCGAGATCATGGGCCGGTTGAGGGAGAAGGCCCGCCCCATCGCAGGGGGAACAGACCTGATCGTCAATATGAAGAAGAACCTGATTCGGCCGGACCATGTGGTCTCGCTTGCAAAGATCGACGATTTAAAGGGCATTGTCCGGGAAAACGGCCTTCTGGAAATCGGCGCCTGTGTGACCGCCGCCGAGATTGCCGGTTCCGATGCCGTTGAAAAGAAGTTCGCCGCCCTTGCCCAAGGGGCGAGGGTCCTCGGCTCGCCATTGATCCGGAACCTTGCCACCATATCCGGAAACGTGGTCTCGGCGAGACCTGCTGCGGACCTCCCCCCGCCCCTGATGGCCTATGGAGCCAGGGCGGTGTTGATGAAGACCTCCGGGGAACGATCCGTTGATCTGAACGATTTTTTCAAGGCACCGGGCAAGACCGTCATGGACCCCGATGAAATTCTGACAAGAATTGTCATCGAGGCGCCCCAGGGGCATTACGGCGACAGCTATGTCAAGCTGGGCCTCAGACAAACCTTTGAAATTTCCTTGGTGAATGTGGCTGCGTTTATTTCCTTGGATGGCTCTGACGGCCCCATCAGTAAGGCCCGCGTTATCCTCGGATCCGTGGGACCCACCCCGATCCGGTCTCAGTCCGCAGAAGACGTCCTTGGAGGCCAAATGCCCTCTGAACCGCTCTTTGCCCGGGCAGGAGAGGCTGCCGCCGGAGATGCGCAACCGATTGATGACTTCAGAGGATCGGCCGAATACCGGCGCGACATGGTGGCCGTGCTGACCCGAAGGGCATTGAATATGGCGCTTAAACGGGCAGGGTCCCGCTAATGGAGGAGATCACTATGAAAAGGCTCATACGTCTGAACGTTAATGACAAAATCTACGAAATAGCGGTGGAACCTAACCGGACCCTGGCGGATGTCATCCGGGAAGAGATCGGGCTGACCGGCACCAAGAAGGGATGCGAGGTGGGAGAATGCGGCACCTGCACGGTGATATTGGACGGAAAAACCGTTAATTCCTGCCTGGTCCTGGCGGTCCAGGCCGACGGCAAAACCATCTTGACTATCGAAGGCCTGGAAACGGATCAGGGGCTTCATCCTATTCAGCAGTCTTTTGTGGAGAAAGGCGCGGTTCAGTGCGGTTTTTGCACCTCCGGCATGATTCTCTCCGCCAAAAGCCTTCTCGATCAAAATCCGGATGCCGACGAAAAAGAGATTCGATCGGCCATATCAGGAAACCTCTGCCGGTGCACCGGCTACCAGAAAATCGTGGAGGCGATAGCGAGCGTCAAGGACCGGGGACCCATATCCTGACCGAACAACGAGCACAAGAGGAGATGTAACATGACTGAGTATGACGTGATCAATACCCGGGCGCCCAGACTGGATGCCCCGGACAAGGCCACAGGACGGGCCAAATACATCGATGACCTGCGCATGCCGGGGATGCTGTTCGGCGCGCTTCTTCAGAGCCCTCTCCCCCATGCCAAAATCCTCAACATCGATATCTCAGAGGCGAAGCGGCTTCCGGGGGTCAAATCGGTGGTGACGGCAGAGGATGCCGGTTCAATCCGATACGGGGTCAGCCCGGCGCGATACGATGAAACCATGTTCTGCAAAGAAAAAGTGCGTTATGTGGGGGACGAGATCGCCGCGGTGGCCGCAGTGGACCTGGAGACCGCCCTGAAGGCGGTCTCCCTGATAAAGGTGGATTATGCAGAACTGCCGGCCGTATTCACCCCCGAAGAGGCCATGGCGGAAGGGGCCCCGGTGATCCATGAGGATTACCCACGGAACTTGTGCGCCGAGGTCCACCAGGAGTTTGGAGATGTTGAGGCTGCCTTTAAGGAGTGCGACCTGATCCGGACCGATACCTTCAAGAACAAACGCCAGGACGGTGCCTTCCTGGAGCCCAACGGGTGTGTGGCGGATTACAACCATCTGGGCTATTTAACCCTGCATACCTCCACGCAGGTTCCCCACTACGTGCAGCGCACCGTGGCCATGGTAATGGGCCTCCCCGTGGGCAAGGTGCGGGTGATCAAACCCTATGTAGGGGGCGGGTTCGGTCCCAAGGCCGCCGCAAACCCGATGGAATTGGCCGCATGTCTCCTCTCCATGAAGACCGGAAAGCCGGTCAAGATGAACTATGACCGGGACCAGGTATTTCTCTTTTCCAGGGGCCGCCACCAGTTTATCCATATCCTGACCACGGGCGTGAAAAAGGACGGGACCCTGATGGCCCTCAAAAATGAGTGCTATCTGGAGGGCGGCGCCTATGCGAGTTTCGGCATTGCAACGGTCTACTACGCAGGCTCCCTCCTCGGCGGACCGTACAAACTCCCCAATATGAAGTATGACGGCTACCGGGTCTATACCAACAGACCGGCCTGCGGGGCCCAACGCGGCCACGGCGGGGTGGCGGCCCGGGCGGCCTGGGAACAGCAGCTGGATGTGATTGCCGAAGAACTGGGCATGGATCCTATTGAACTGCGGCTCAAGAATATGATGTCCGCAGGGGATGTCACCTGCAACGATCTCAACATGAGCAGCCTCGGCATGAAGGAATGCATCGAGGCGGTGCGGGACGGGTCAGGGTGGCATGAAAAACGGGGAAAAATCCCCAAAGGAAAAGGGATCGGCATGGCCTGCGGGTTTTTTGTTTCGGGCGCAGGGTACCCGATCTATCGATCCGATACCTATCACTCCACGGTCACCGTCAAACTCAGCGAAGACGGAGGGACCGTCCATGTATATACCGGCTCCGCAGAGATCGGACAGGGGTCCGATACCACCATGGCCATGATCGCGGCAGAGGCGTTAGGGGTTCCCCTGGATCATGTCTCCATATCCTCCGGGGACACCGAGTTCGGGGTGGATCTGGGGGCATACTCCAGCAGGCAGACCCTGATGACCGGTCATGCCACCAAGATGGCGGCGGAGAGTGTCAAGGCGCAGGTCCTGGAGGTCCTCTCCGGTGCCCTCGATGTTCCGAAAGAGGAGATGGACATCAAAAAGGGGCGGATTGTGTTCAAAAGGGGGACGCCTGATTTTGAACCGATCAGGACCCGGTATATCAAGGAGCACCGGGGCTGGAAGGATCAGCCGGCCGGTGACGACCTTACCTTCAGGGAGGCCGCACGAATCGCCTACCTGGCGAAAGGGACCATTGTGGGGACGGGCAAATACAGGCCCGGAGAACTCGGCGGGAAATTCAAGGGGGCCGCGGTCGGCACCTCGCCCGCATACGGATGCTCGGCCCAGGTGGTGCAGGTCAGTGTGGACATGGAGACAGGGAAGGTCACCGTGGACAGGATGACCGATGCCCATGACTGCGGCTTTGCCATTAACCGGACCTCGGTGGAGGCACAGATGGAGGGCTCCCTTTCCATGGGACTGGGGGAGGCCATGTTCGAGGAGGTCAAATTCGACGACAGGGGACGCATCCTGAATGCCAATCTGGGCGAGTACAAGATCCCGACTGCCCTGGACATGCCCCCCATAGACGCCATCATTGTGGAGAGCAATGAGCCAAACGGGCCTTTCGGGGCCAAAGAGGTGGGGGAAGGGGCGATCATGCCGACCATCCCTGCGATCCTGAATGCGGTTTACAATGCAACGGGTGTGCGCATCTGGGAACTCCCCCTGACCCCCGAACGGGTTTATATGGCGCTCAAAAAGAAGAAAAATGGGGCCTGAAATCGCTCCTCGTCACTCGCGAACCGAAAATGGCACAGGCTATCGGGCCCCCGCGGTTCAAAAGGCGTTTCAGCTGCTTCAAAGGGTCGCCTCGGCTGAGGACGGGCTTTGTCTGGCCGAAATATCCCAGGACCTCGGATTCAGCAAGAGTACCACTCACGGATTGATTCAGGCCCTTGTTGCAGTCGGCGCGCTGGACCAGACCCCCCTTCGAAAGAAGTTCTTTCTCGGCCCCTCCATCATGGATTTGGCCTTCAAGAGTCGAAACTACTTTGCCATGTCCACTGAAGTCAGGCCGATCCTGGAACGGCTTCGAAATCGTATCAACGAGACGGTCTTCCTTGGCGTGCTGAGTGATTCGAGGGGGATCATTCTGGCTGCGGCCAGGGCCTCAAAAACGCTGACCATCTCTTCCTCGCCCGGGGACACCATCCCTCTTCTTGCGGGGGCGGTCGGGAAGGCCTATCTGGCATCCCTGAGCGAAACACAGGCCCTGGCCGTCATTCAAGAAAAGGGGCTTCGAAAATACACCTCCGCCTCTATTGTGGATGAAACGGCGTATATCAAAGAACTGGCAAGGGTGCGCCAGGACGGATTTGCCTTGGATAACGAAGAATACCTGGCCGGCGTGAAGGCCCTCGCCATATACCTGGGCCTGCACAGGGGCCTCCCCCTCCTCGTATGGGTTGTCGGATTCACGGATTCCATGTCGAAGGAGAGGATGCCGCAGATCATCCAGGGGACACTGGATGCGGCAAATGAACTGAGGTCAGTGATTGAGGCAAAGCAATAGGTCGGCAAGTGCGATGCTCATCAGTGAAACACATTTATCCGAATGAAGCGGGACATGAATTTTTTGGGTTCCGGGCAATACGTCACGCATTTACAAGCGGTTGTTCATTGCCAATCACACATCGAGATTCACAAAGCCTATATATGTGCAGAGGAAATTTATGGAAAGTGCAACACCCCACAGCGATATCGTAGTCTCTCTCGCCACTCAGATTCAGACGATGGCGGAACGTAAGCCCGTTTTGAAAGAGATCCTGGATGCCTTCATGGGGATCATGATGACCGGGGCCGAACTCAGGACCGAACTGGCGGCCCTGTCGGCCCCGAGCATAGTGCGCCCGGATCCGACCCGGCTTTCGGCTGGGGTCCCATTGCTCTTCGATGTGGAATTCCAGGAGAGGGTTCCCGGCCTAACGGCCGGGGTCAAGAAAATGCTGACTGCCGTGGGCACAGCCTTTCCGCCCCTCAAAGCGGATGGCGCCAAGTTGTTTTCCAGTGTGGTCGAGGATTCCAAGGCCCCGGCTGCCTGGCTGAGGATGTTGCTCCGAAATGAGGACGCGCCTCTAAGAAAACTGGCAGAAGAAGTGGGCCTTGAACCGGACGTGCTCCGGATCGAACTGAAGCAGGTATTCAAGCCCTATCTTCAATGGCTGGCCCACGGCCTGGCCCGGCATGTAGAAGGGATTGCCTGGGACAGGGGATACTGCCCCATCTGCGGGGCCTATCCGGACACAAGTTTTCTCAAGAAGGGCGAAGCGGAGCAGGAATTCCTGATGGCCCATGGGAGTCAGCGATGGCTCCACTGCGCCCTGTGCAGTTACGAGTGGCGGCTGCGCAGGATACACTGTCCCTATTGCGGCACCGAAGATGCCGATTCCCTGGAATATCTGGCCGCCAAGGAAACGCCCCATGAAAAGGTCTACGTATGCCACAAATGTAACAAATACCTCACGTGCCTGGATACCTCCGAACTGATCGAGAAACCACCAAGCGATCTCATCCCCTTTGAACTCCTCCATCTCGACATCATTGCCCGACAAAAGGGCTTCACTCCCCTGAACCGGGGGCATTGGAACAGCATGGCCGTATAGCATATCAATCCAGTCGTACGATTTTCACACGGCATCCGACCCAGAGCAGCGGCAGATAGACCCGGCCGCTGTTGCCGCTCAGCTTCACAATCTTTTCGACCATCTCTTTCCCGCAAATTTCAACCTGCCCCCATGGTCTTGGCTGTCGGACCGATCACTCGATTTCGAAATTCTCTGAGACCTTCCGTTTCGATTCCAGTGTGGAATTCGCAAGGTATTATTTGGCGCTTTTGAAGGCCTTGAGCTGGTCTGCCTCGAACAAGAGATTCCGTCCCATCCCTCCTGTCATTCCGCATAATGCCGTTTCAGTTCCTTCACCTGATCAAAATGAGGATCAACCGTAAAGACCTCGCAGCCGTGCGACATGGCGGTGGCCGCAATGATGAGATCGGACAGCGGAATGGTGATCCCCCGGGCGCGCAGAGAAGCCGATATTTGGCCGGCGTTTTCCCATATTTTCCGAGTCGTCTCCAAATAGGGGAGTTTCTGCAAATGGTCCCTTACCAGCCCCGCCTCTTTTTGCGACTTGATCCCCTGCAGTATCTCAGCCAGAACCATGCCCGTCATGACCACCTGCTCTTCCCTGATAAGGCGTTTGAGGTGCACCGTGAGCGCAGCGTCCGGCTTGCGGAAAAACTCGATCCATATGCAGGTATCAGCTATGATCCCGGTATTCATTCAGTTCCCTTTCCTCGTCCGCTTCCCAATCCGAATCGATGTGGATATTGCCGGAGAGGGCGATAAGATCATCAGCGGCTTTCCTCTTGAGGTAATCCGTGATGGCCACTTGCACCGCCTGAGTCTTGGTCTCGGCCTTTGACCGGGCGAGGAGTTCCTCCATAAGCGCATCCTGTATGTTGATTGTGGTCCTCATAGTATGCTCCTCATTGAATATATTTTCCCCCTAATATGCCTACGCTAATATCCTACGTCAAGCACGAAATTGAACATCCCTCAAAGGAAGGAGACGAATACATGCAGAGTGAGACTCTGGATCTTATTGAGTCCTCCGAACAACTCCAGCGCTACCGGTCCATCTTTCCCAACCTGATCCTGGCCTATGACGTCTGCCAACCGAAAAATCCCCCTGACCATGGGGCACGCTGTGAGTTGTTCTTTATCCCGTCGGTCAGGGGGATTCAGCCGCTGCTGTCGCGGCAGGTTGACAGCCGCGCTATCTTTGCAGCGCCTGAAGCTTAGCCATGAACTTCTCTCTCAAGTTGTCATCAGACTGGACAGCCGTTATGATCTGGCTGTACTCGTCAACGGCAATGCCTTCTCCTTCAACCGCCTGAATCATCTTCTGGTTGGCCTTTTGTTGCAGGCCCTTTCTTTGATCGGGGTCAGGGGCTGCCTGCAGAGATTCCTGGAAGTCTTTCTGGATCTTTGCGATTTGCACATATGCTGCAGCAGCTTTATCCAATTCTGCATCATTGACCTCTACCTTCGGCGGGACAGCGCCCTGTTGTCCCTGGTAGCCCTGCTGCGACTCCTGCTGCGCCGCTGTCGGTACCGCCCACACAAGCGCACACACAATGCCTGCCGTAATGATAAAACCAAACTTGTTCAACATTCAAATAACTCCTTTCTCATTGGTTGAGGTTTAAAAACCGATCCGAATCCACCTGGTACATACCGATTCGAATCCATATCTTCACGGTCATCGGTCAGAAAGCCCGACCGCCGCCCGGTTGTGGGGCCTGCGGCTGAGGCTGAGGTTGAGGCGGCTCAGGTGGTTCCAAAACCTCCTCGATCTCGGTAAGCGATCTATCTACCGATGCCAGTTCCTGGCGCACACCCTGAATTTCGTTGTCCTTGGGGGTATCCATATTGGCGAGCCGAACGTCCAATGCCATTAGTTGCTCCCGCACTTCCTTCACCTGGCTCTGCAGTTCCTTGGCCTCATCGCCGCTGACCCCCTGGGAGCAGCTGCTAAGACCTATGGCAAGCCCAAGACCGGCCGCAACCAGGATACACCTTCCAACCTTCTGTATAGGTCCCATGATCTCCTCCTTTCTGTTTGGCTCCAAACCCGGATTAGGCCCCTGTAAGCGAGGATCACAGCAATGCCAGTTGCTGGATTGTCGGGCCTGAATCTTGATCTTTATGTATCTGCATGTAGCGTACCGGGCCGGCCCCCCTGTTTCATTTTTTGGGATAACTAACCGTTATCAGTAGATGTTTGCTGCTATTCAATGAACCTTGCCCAGTGCCAGGGGTTAATGTATAATAATGGCACATGTGTTATTTTAGTGTGTCAAAGGAGGTATCATGAGTCGGTTCAAAATTTTTTCACCGACCCTTAGTTTACGATCATCCATGCTGATCTATGTTGTAACCCCGTTGATCGGCGCTTTCGGTCTCAGCGGATATCTGGCCTTAAACTCTTTTGAGAAAGAGGTCGAGACTCGAATGCAGAATGACCTGGAGCTTGTGGCACGAGCGATTCAGCTTCCCCTGAGTTACGCCCTTGAAAAAGATAGGGTGGGAAGCATGATGCTGGCCTTGGAGTCGGCCTTCTCCATCAAGCGGGTATACAGCGCTTATGTCTATGATAAAGAAGGGGCCGAAATCGCGACGCTCGGCTTAGACGACCCGGATCCTAAACCCGAGCGATTGACCGAATTAGCCGCAGACGGAAAGCGGCGAGGCGAATACGGCCGTATTGCAGGACGAGAGGTATATTCATACTTTGTGCCTTTGACCGATACGGGAGGTCAGATCAACGGGCTGTTGCAGCTGACGCGAAAGGGCGCGGATTTCGGCGAGCACCTGCGGTCTATCAGGATAAAAGGGGCATTGAGTCTGGTCTTGCTCTTGCTTATACTCTCCGGCGTGGTCCTTTATGGACATCACCGGGCCCTTGGGCTGCAACTGCGCCGGCTTGCTTCCATCATGTCCAGGGTTGCGCAGGGGGAACGCGAGCATAGATTCGAGTATGGGGGGCCAAAAGAGATCGTGGACCTCGGGGCGAGTTTCAACCATATGCTCAACAGCATCCAGCAGGCCGAACAAGAGCTGGCCGAGCACCGCAGAACCCAGGACAAATTACAAAAGGAACTGCGCCAATCCGAAAAGCTGGCTGCCCTGGGCAGATTCGCCGCGGGAACAGCCCATGAACTGGGCAGCCCCTTGAGCGTCATCAATGGAAAGGCCCAGAGATCCCTTAGGGACCAGAAACTTATCCCCGAACACCGGCAAACCCTGAAGACCATCCGCAAACAGGTTTTCCGGATGGAACACATCATAAGACAGTTGCTGGATTTCACCCGCAGCAGCCCCATCCGGTACTCTGCGGCCCTTCCGTCCCGCCTGGCTGCATCTGCAGCGGCTGCCGTAGCGGAAGAAACCGAAGCAAACCGCGCAACACTGAAGTTGAGTGGTCCCAAGGACACTACGCCGATAATGGTGGACCCCATGCGCGTTGAGCAGGCACTCATCAATCTCCTTCGCAACGCAATCCAGTGCGCCCAGAGGGGCGACATCCGCCTTTCCTGGCAGCAGGGAGAAGAGTGGATCCTATTTTGCGTGGAAGACAATGGTCCGGGGGTGCCCGTCGACATACGCTCCGAGATTTTTGAACCTTTTTATACTACCAAGCAGGTGGGCGAAGGAACGGGATTGGGCCTGTCCGTAGTGCATGCGGTGGCCGAAGAACATGGGGGACGTGTGGAGGTGAATGACAGTCGGATGGGGGGCGCCTGTTTTCGGTTCATGCTCCCTGCGAGATTGGCTGAAAACGGATAGATGAAAGGGAAATCCATGCCCGAAGGCAAGTCAGAAAAGGAACTGGTATTGATTGTGGAGGATGACGAAGCCCTTGGGACCCTTCTTCTGGATGAGGTACAGGACTCCGGTCTCGAAGCACGCTGGACTTCGACAGCCGAGGAAGGGGAAAGGGTTATGGAACACTGGCGGCCCGACGTCGTGGTTTGCGATTTGAGGCTGCCGGGAATGGACGGACTGAGCTTTCTAAATAAAGTTCAAGGCCAGGCATCTGATTCCCTGCCCGGATTCCTGATCATCACGGCTTTCGGCACGATTTCAAAGGCCGTGGAAGCCTTGAAAGCAGGCGCCGAAGACTTTCTGACCAAACCGCTTGATCTGGAGCACTTTATGTTGTCCGTGAAAAGAATACTGGAGAGAAAACGTCTCAGGGAAGTGGTCAATCGGATGAAAGACGTTCTTCCACCGGATAGCTTCCACGGAATGTATGGCAAAAGCACATGCATGCGCCTCTTGTTTGAGCAGATACGCCAGGTAGCCGATTCCCAGGGGCCTGTCCTGATCCTGGGGGAGAGCGGATCAGGAAAAGAGCTGGTAACAAAGGCCATTCATAACGAGAGCTCACGCGCAAATGGTCCCTTTCTGCCTGTCAACTGCGCCGGCATACCGGAGCACCTGGTGGAAAGCGAATTCTTCGGTCATGCGGCGGGTTCATTCACAGGCGCCCAAAAAGGCCGCCAAGGCCTTTTTGCGGAGGCTCAGGGAGGTTCTTTACTCTTGGACGAGATTTCGGAAATGCCTCTTTTCCTTCAGGCAAAGCTCCTCCGCATTCTTCAGGATGGAAAAATCAGACGAGTGGGTGAAAATCGCGAATACCAGGTTGATGTCCGCGTTCTGGCAGCCACCCACAGGGACCTCGAGGAGGAGGTCCGCCAGGGCCGTTTCCGGGAGGACCTCTTTTTCCGCTTAGAGACCTTTACCGTAAGGGTTCCGCCGCTCAGGGAACGGGGCGACGATGTCGAACTCCTTGCGAGTAGATTCATGCAGCAGTTCACCCTGGCCCTCAACAAGAAGGTCAAGGAAATTTCCAGCAAGGCCTTGGATCTGATTGTGCGGTATCCTTTTCCGGGCAATGTGCGCGAGCTTTCGAACGCAGTGGAACGTGCGGTAACCTTTGCCACTGGAACCTGTATCCATCCGGAGCACTTGCCAACCAGAATCAGAAATTATCATCCGGAGATGGATGAACCATCGTCTGAGATGTACGGCCCGGTGGAAACGCATAACAGACTTCCATCACTCGCCGATGTAGAGCAGCACTATATCCGGCATGTTCTAAGAAAGGTCGATGGTAACAAGCGCCGGGCCGCCGCCATTTTAGGCATCGGTCGAAGGACGCTTTACCGAAGGCTTGGCGAGAAATCAGATACTTAAAATATATCGTCGTGGTGAGAGGCCTCTCGTTTCGTCTGGATTGGGTTACGATGGTTCCCGCAACGGGAATCCCTGTATCTCCGGCAAGGCTTTGAAAGAACGTATGGAAACGCTATCCTCGCATAACATCACCGCCATGTTCCTCTCTTTGGGAGTTCTGCTTCTTGTGGCCCGTGTTCTTGGCGAGTTGGCTCAGCGGTTGCACCAGCCTGCAGTGTTGGGCGAACTGCTTGCAGGAGTACTTCTTGGCCCGACGATTCTGGGGAGACTGGCACCTGAGCTGAGTGCGTTTCTCTTCCCCTTGCAGGGATTGAACGCCACAGCCCTGGACGCCATTGCGACACTGGCAATTGCCTTATTCCTTCTGGTAGCAGGGATGGAAGTCGATCTATCAACCATTTGGCGGCAGGGGAAGACCGGTCTCAAAGTGGGCATCGGCGCCATTGTTATTCCATTTTTTATGTCACTGGTTGCACCGTCGGTTATACCCGAGGCCCTTGGTCGGCATTCGTGAGGAAGCGCTCAGCACCGGTATCGGCAATGGGGTGGCGCTCCCCCACGCCCGTATCGACGGCCTGAGGGAACCGCTGGTAGTGGTGGGCATCTCTGAAACCGGGATCGATTTCAACTCACCGGACGACAGGCCGGCAAATGTGCTTTTTCTGATTCTTACGCCCAGCAATCATCCAGGCGTTCAACTGGAGATCGCGTCTGAAATCGCACGACTTTTTAAACATCCGCGCATGTCCGACAATGTGCTTCGGACCAGGAGTTTCACGGATTTTTTGGCATTGATACGTGCGGGTATCGAATGAAAACAGTGATTAACCCCTCAGGACCTCACAACCTCCAACATGTTGCAAGAAAGGAAAGGGTTGCGTGTTCCCGATGTAGCCGGATTCGGATTTCACAATATCACAGCTTGGCCCGCCACCCAGGCGCTTCCGTCATCGCCTGGAGAAACATGATATAGGGGTCCCTGATCCGGTGCCGTCCCGTCCTCGCACGATAGGGTCGACAGAAAGGTGACATAGCTTGAAAGACCTGGCTTTGGAGATAATCATTATTTTCCTGCTCCTTGTGGCGAACGGTGTTTTTGCCATGTCGGAGATAGCTGTTGTTGTTGCCCGAAAAATCCGTTTACAACATTCGGCCGACTCTGGCGATAAACGAGCCCAAACAGCATTGAAACTCGCCAAGAATCCGAACCAGTTTCTTGCGACCATCCAGGTAGGTATAACGCTTGTGGGTATCTTCGCCGGTGCTTTTGGCGGGGCAACGATTGCAAAAAAAATGGCGGCGTATTTGAATACATTCCCCTGGTTCGCTCCATACAGCGACGTTATCAGTGTCGGCGCTGTGGTGGTCGTTATTACCTATCTATCCCTCATCATTGGAGAGCTCGTCCCCAAACGATTGGCGCTGAACAATCCCGAACGAATTGCCTCCATGATGGCACCCCCCATGCAGTTCCTGACGAGGACAGCCTTGCCGGTGGTGCGGTTACTGGAGATCTCCACCAATCTCGTTATCCGCCTGTTGGGCGTTAAACCGGCCCATAGGCCGGTTGTCACCCATGAAGAGATCAGAGGCCTCATCGAACAAGGGAAAAAGAGCGGTATTTTTGACGAAGCCGAGCAAGATATGATTGAAAACGTGTTACGGCTGGACGACCGGTCTGTAGGCGCAGCCATGATCCCCCGTACGAAAATTGTCTGGCTGAACATTGATGAGCCTCTCGAAGATATCAGGCACAAACTGGTGCAATATCATTATTCGCGCTTTCCTGTAGCAAAGGGTAGCCTTGAGAACATCCTTGGCGTGGTTCGGGCAAAAGACATGTTGGCGCAAAGGCTAAACCGGCAACCCCTCGATCTCAAACTGTTATTGCGCCCTCCCTTGTTTGTTCATGAGGGCATGTCATCCTTGAATGTGCTTAAGTTATTTAAGGAAAAGGGGATACATATTGCCCTGGTCACCGATGAATACGGCGGCATCGAGGGGATGATCACCCATAATGATATATTGGAAGATATCGTCGGGCATATCCCTACTGCCGGTGAACCTTCCGCTGAACCGCAGGCCCAACAACGAAAGGATGGGTCCTGGCTGGTGGATGGTCTTCTGAATATAGACGAGCTGAAGGAGATTCTGAAAACAGCGGAGTTGCCGAATGAAAAAAACGGAAGGTATCATACGGTTGGCGGGCTCATGATAAGCCAGCTTCAGGGTATCCCCACGGTCGGACAATACTTTGAATGGCAGGGCTTGCGTTTTGAAGTTGTGGATATGGACGGGAGACGAGTAGACAAAGTTCTTATCGCCCCCATAGCATAAGTAGGCGGCGGAAGGCCTTCCTCAATCGCGCCGATCCACACCAATCACCCATTCCACAACGACCATGGTGACTGAGGGAGGCTAAGTATGCCTGGCTGGACGGCGACGGTCTTGAGGATACCGAATGGACCGAGCTGAAGCCTACTTCTCCTTCCTATCTGTTTGTGCCGCGTGACAACGCCCTCGAGGCCGTTTATCAGCGTTTCCCATCCGTTCCAAACATATTTCCCGTCAACAGCGTGGGCATTGTCACCGCGCGCGATAAACTGACCATCGGGTGGACAGCCGAAGAGATTTGACAGAGGGTAAGGCTATTCTCCCAGATGGACCCCGAAATGGCACGGGAGGCGTACGGCCTTGGAAAAGACGCACGCGACTGGAAGGTCGAATTTGCTCAGAAAGACCTGCTGGACTCGGGACCGACAAGGGAAAAGGTTGTGCCGGTTCTCTATCGCCCTTTCGATATGCGATTCACTTACTACACCGGCCACTCACGGGGATTTATTTGTATGCCCCGGCCAGAAGTAATGGGACATATGTTGGCAGGGAAAAACTTCGCTCTGATGACGTGTCGCCAGTTATCCAGGCCTGGCTGGTTTCATGCAATGGTCAGTCAAAACGTGACGGACGACTGCATGGTTTCCAATGGAACACGAGAGCGGGGATATGTCTTTCCCCTCTACCTCTCTCCCACTACCAATTGTGGTAGCCTATTTGCCCATCTGGAATCTGCCGAACGCCAGCCAAATCTGGAGCCGAAGCTGATTGCCTCGTTGACTGAAGCCCATGGCGCCCAGCCTTCGCCGGAGGAGATCTTCCACTACATCTACGCCGTGCTCTATGCCCCTGCGTACCGTGCGAAATATGCCGAGTTCCTGAGAATGGACTTCCCGCGCATTCCGTTCACCAGTGATGGGGAGCTGTTCTTGAAGATGGCCGGACTGGGAGAGCGGCTGACGGGGCTGCATCTCCTTAAATCGGATGAACTGGACCCGCCCGCGTGCCGGTTCGAGGGCCATGGGGATGAACGCGTCGGTAAAGGGAAAAAGGAAGGCCTGCGATACGATCCGGACAAGCAGCGGGTACACATTAACGCGACCCAGTACTTTGCCCCCGTGCCCGAGGCCGTATGGACCTATCGCATCGGCGGGTATCAGGTCTGCGAAAAATGGCTCAAGGACCGGCGGGAACGTCGTCTCGACCTGGACGACATCCGCACCTACTGCCGCATTGTCACAGCCTTGAAACTGACCATCGATATTCAAATAGAAATTGACGCCTTATACCCGGAGATTGAAAAAGCACTCCTATCGTTGGCCGCCTGAGAAACCAATCTGCCGCAGGAGCAGATCGGATGGGTGCTGTTTATTAGGGCGAGCTGGTAGCTCCTGTGGCTCACGAAGCCCAATTCTTCACATCAAAATCCCTTCCAGTCGCTTTTAACCACCCACCCGGCCGATGGATATCACAGGCTTTTTGAGCTTGACCATATTTGGGGTTTTGAGATATAGGATGGGGTAGATTGAGGGAGGCATCTTTAGGATTCGATGCAATGTTCTCAGGAAGGAACCGTAGGCATATCAACGGTTTTTGGTGCTCTGAGAGCTGTGAGCTTTCCGAAACATATCTCGATATTCCAGATTCTTGTCAATCGGAACCGATTCCCATATCCCTTGCCCAGGCCACCAGTATCTTCAACCGAAAAATGCTTTGTCTTGACTTTTGGGGGCAGTGAGATGTATGCAGTCTTTTCAGCGCAACATGTGCGCTGTTTATCTTCTTTAAACCCTTGGCCGGGCCGATCCGAGGCGATGCCCTTTACCGATAACGTGACGTCGGGAATAACGCATAGGCCCAACGGGATCGGATCAAAGCCGTGCCAATGCAGGCACGCAAGGGAAAGAGGATGCAACATAATTTATGTGCCTTTAAACCCCGTTGGCCCATACACATGGAGAACAGGGTTTTGTATTCTGTGGCCCTCAGCATTGCCTATTGGCGAAGAGGTGTGTCAGCAGCACGACTAATTCACCAAACTCAACTACGTCCCGGACGTCCCCCCAACAAGATGGAGAATCAAAAGTGAAGACGGTGAAAATCTGTTTGGCATTGATAAGTATGCTTGCCGGGCTCACTCTGTGTGTTGCCTGCAACGATAACCACGCCAGCGACGCCAACAAGTATTCTCTTTCGAGCAACTGGCAGACTCTCCCGGAGAGTGCGTCGCAACCGGTGGATGTATTCTTTCTGTATCCCACAACCTACTTCCCCAATCTGGATAGCGATGACCATGTATATTCCGCGGCTTGGAACCAGACCATTGAGCAGGCCCAATCCGATCCCGCAATTCAGGCTCAGGTCGAATCCAAAGCAAGCGTCTTTTACAAAGCGGGCGTCAATTTGTACGCACCCTTTTACCGGCAGGCGGCAGGCCCCAACGTTCTCGAAGCCCTGCTCTGGAAAACACAACCGGAAAACAGCGATGCCGCAAACACGGCCTTGGAAATCGCATACGAGGATGTCGAGAACGCATTCGATTACTATCTGGCTCAATACAACAAAGACGCCAATGGACGACCGCGCCCGTTTATTCTCGCGGGCCACAGTCAGGGCTCCAACCTGCTGCTTATGCTTTTGGAGCGGCGGTTCTCGGATCCGGAACTCCGCAGGCTTCTGGTCGCCGCCTACGTGATCGGCTGGTCAGTCACCGCCGATGATATGACAAACTACCCTGACCTGTCTCTGCTCGGTATCTGCGACAGCAAGGAGCAAACCGGATGCATCGTCACATACAACACGCAGCAAAATCCCGGTGATTTTTCACAAACGACCCCTTTTCCGACCGGAATCGTGCAAGCGAACGCGTACAGCGTCAATCCGCTGACTTGGGTTGCAACCCCTCCGAATGAAACAGAGCCCGCCGCCGCCCCTGCCACGGCCAATCTCGGGGCGGTCTTCTACAAGTTCCAGCCGCCGCCGGTAAAGCCCCAATTGGGGCCTCCCCCCGGTAGCCAGGTTCCAGGCCAAATCGAGCCCGATTGGGAAAAATGTCTCATTGGCGGCACAGAGGTCGACGCCATAGTGATTGTCGGCTACACCGGTGCCCAAAACAATCACGGCGCCTTAGTGATCGACCCAAACACTTTGCCGTCGCCAGGGTACTACCAAAACCTGAATAAACCTTACAATACGCTCCCGGGTTGGTATCACAACTACGATTATGCTTTCTTTTTCTTCAACCTTGAACAGAACGTCATCGACCGGATCGCATCGTATATGGCCGGCCGGTAAGCGGAGATCAATGCCACCCCGTCCCGACAGAACGGCTTGTACCGGCCAGGTAGGCTGCTCCTCGACTACTGACTATCCGGTCTGCGTCGGCAAAGACCACATTATGAATTGATGTGCGTAATCTCACTCCCCCATCACCACCCCTTACCCAGGGGTCAGATGTCAGCCCTGCCGCTGACCGCCGAAGCGCCGAGTTTGATCAACCAAGAAACTGAGTTTACAAGTTTACATAATTTATTCACGCACTCTGTGCGAATGCGTAAGCAAGGCATCCATCGCGATCGGAGCCGGCGTTGCTGTGCAAAGCGGGGCCACGGTTACGTTCAGGGCGCCAATTGTGACTTTGCAGAGCGGGTTTCATGCAGAAGAGGGATCGGTTGTTAATATTGAACAGGAATAGAGGGATTATGCCCAAAGGGTAATATCGGCCATCCGCTGCAGGATTGGCCTGCATTTGGAGATTCCAAGTTTCATGGTGTCCAGGCTTTGCCGGTCGCCACCTCCCCTCCAGTTTCCCTGAGTAGCCCGATTATTCAGGCAGACCAAACAAAATCTCGGGATATCCTGAGCACGGACATATGATTGCGATATATGCCGTTATTGACAGGTACAGATAAAGCCACGTACTCGCTGGCGGTCCCAGGCGCCTGTAATTTCCTTCTAATGGCTAGAGACGTCTTTCTGGCCAGAATGGATATCCCAAACGTTTTCTCCCAGCCCGATGGTTGTGATATCCTTTCTCGGGAAGGTGTATGGGTTGGGAATGGGAAGTGGGGGATGCTGGCGCAGAAGGTGATGGTTATATATGGGAACATGAGCGTATCCTTTTATGGTGAGATTAGCACGATGGGATGCGCGCCGGGCGTTATGCACCACGTGATGGATCGAGGCAATGAAACAAACGATATTCTTCAACAACATCGACCGGAACGATTTTATCGCCCGATTGGCTAAACTGGCAGAAAATGTAAACACTTTCCTGTTGCTCACCGGCCATAAGACCTGATAACATGGTTGTGAATGAAACCCGTCACATATACCCGGCACGCAAGAAACAGAATGCGGTGGCGTAGGATTGCAAAAGCCGATGTGGCATCCGCGATTGCTTCTCCTGATTTTGAGGAGCCTGCCCTCGAAGGCCGAAGGAATGTGTGGAAGAAGTTTTCAGATAAATATCTGAGGGTTACCTAAGCATGCGCATTGAGTACGATAGAGAGGCCGACGCACTGTATATCCAGTTACGAGATGTATATGTTGAGGATAACATCGATGTTGAAGAGGGCATCTCCATCGATCTGGATAAAAAGCGGCATGTAGCGGGTATCGAAATCCTGGATGCGAGCAAAAAATTGACATCGCGGGATTTGATGAACATAACCATTGAAAATCTCCCCTTGGAAAAGGCCGCCTGAAGTATTCTTCCTCAAACTCCTTACTGAAATCCTTGGCACAAAAAGATACAACCGCCGCCTACTCTCCAGACGTTGACCTTCGCGTCGCCTTATCGGAAGATCTATCAAATATCAGCAGGGAAATGCTGTCACCGATGTCAGGGCAGATTCTTTTTTGTGGTCTTGAAAAGGAAGGAGAGGCGGCGGAATGGGGGCATCATACGTCGTATCCAGGAGGGCCCTCCTTTGAGAAGGTATGTCGGGAGAATCTGATATGCGAAGGGGAATCAGGGCGTTCCGGTTCACGGGCCCCGGGTAATCAGCCCGCTTCCCTTCAGTCTGCGGACGACCGGCGGCGCCATCAGTGAACCCGCGGCGCCGAACAGAACACCGAAGGTCGACGAGAGGGCCGCATGCTGCAGGATCAGGGACCACTCCATCCCAATCACCCATTCGACGACGACAATGGTGAGGAAACGGCTTGCCGAGGCGCTGGCCCCGATGAGGGCGCAGGCCAGATAGCTCCCCGGAAATCCTGGATAGAAGATCCCCCCTAAATCGACAATCAGCCCGGGCACGACGAACTTGAGGAGGATCAGCGGTCCACCTTTTCCCATTCCCAGGAGCATGGACAGCAATCCTGCCACCAGCCCCGCCAGGGTGGCGGCACCCATCCTGGGAACGCACCCCCTGGCAAGAATGAGGAAAAATACGGTGAAGAACATGGCGTGGCCCGGAATATTCAAATGAAGGCGCAGCCCCGCGCGGGTAATGACGATAAAACTGGCGCAGAACCCGAGACAGATGGCCTCCTGAAGGGTAAATTGTTTCTTCATGGGCATCACCGGCGTTCTCCAAAACCCCTCGCTTCAGCGGAGAGGGCTGCTTCCTTGGCGGTCTTGAGCGCTCTGACCATCAGTGGAATCATGAGACAGTTAAAGAGGTCTTTCCAATGTTTCGGTTTCCATACCTGGCGCGGGGCGATGGGCGCCCCTCGAAGCCGCTGGGCCATGGCGATTTCGCGGAATTCGCGGGCAAAGAACGGGAGAAAACGAAAACTGGTGAAGAGGACAAATGAAAGCCATTCCGGCAGGATCCGCTTCAGGCTTCGCATCATCTGAGATCCCTGGGTGGTCCGAACAAACACCACCCCCGGCAAGAATAAGAGGAGGATCTGGACGCCGGTTCGAATCCCCGGCCAGAGTCCTTCTGCCGGGCCGTATTTCACCACATAGAGGATGACGATAATCGCCGTCTGGATCAGAAAGATGCGGATGTCCCGCCAGAAGTCCCTGAGGCCCAAACCCGCAGCAAAGTAGTACACCAGATTGACTGCCAACAGGGCGCCCAGGGCCCATGGGACCCTCGCCGCGACGGCCAGTGCCCCCAGGGCCCCGCACAGGGCCAGTTTCCAGCCCGCCCCCAACCGGTGTACAGGGGAGTCGTTTGCGCAGTACTGGAAGGCATATCCTCCCTTCGGCCGGCCTTTTTTGCGTTCAGAGGGCGCCGATTTTTCCATCCTTCAACCTCAGCGTCTGGTCTGCCCAGCCCCCATCCGGCAGATATTCATGGGATGCGATCAGAATCGTGGTATGACGCTCCTTTCTGAGCCGTGACAATATCCTTAAAATACGCCCGCGCTGTCCGAAGTCAAGCCCGGCAAAGGGTTCATCCAACAACAGGACGGCGGGTTGCGGAGCAATGGCCGATGCCATTGCAACGCGGTGCTGCTCCCCGAAACTCAAGGTAAGGGGGGACCGGGCGCTCAAGTGGCCTGCCTCACAGAGGGCAAGGGCCTCCAGGACGCGTTCATGAACCACACGGGGGGGAAGCCCCAGCCGCTTGACTGAAAATCCCACCTCCGCGTAAACCGTCTCTTCAAAGAGTTGACGTTCCGGATTCTGGAACATGAACCCCACCTTTCCCAGGAGGGCTTCGGGCCTTAATTTGGTAATGCCGGAGATGTGAATCATCCCTGAATCAGCCTGTGTCAGCCCGGCTATTGATTGTAACAGGGTCGATTTTCCCGCACCGTTCTCCCCCAAGACATGCACGAGGGCGCCTTGACAGATCTTCAGGTCAAGACCGCGAAACAGCGGATGGCCGTCGGCCCCGGCCAGGTGGAGGTCTTTTACGTGGATCAACAAAGGTCCGGCCCCGAGTGCGGAAGATCTGTCGCCACGGCCTTGACCCGGGGGGGGCACCGGTACGATGGGAGGCATTTCATTTAGGGTCTCCCGCAGGCGGCCCCGTTCCATGAGGATAAACCGGTCGGCCAGTTCGCAAAAGGGGGCCAGGTCGTGATCTGCGATCAGCAGGGTGTGCCCCTCATCTTTCAACCTCTTCAAGATCCTGACCAGCCTCTCCTTTCCGGGCGGGTCCAGCTGGGCGGTCGGTTCGTCCAGGAGGAGAAACCTGGGCGACATGGAGAGGACGGAAGCGACGGCAAGACGGTGCTTCTCACCGGCTGAGAGGTGTTCCACATTTCGCGTTTCAAATCCGGAGAGGCCCACCAGCTCCAGACTCTCCTTCACGCTCCGTTGGATATCCTCTGGGGCACGGCCCTGGTTTTCAGGACCAAAGGCGGCCTCATCCTCCACTGTGGTACAGAGGATCTGGGTCTCGGCATTTTGAAAGACCATGCCGCGGGACGAGCCCGGCCCCGACCCGGCTATCTGTATGGAACCTGAAACACGTCCTCCCTTCAGGAGGCCCTTGACTGCCAAAAGGAGGGTGGTTTTCCCTGAACCGGAAGGGCCGTTCAGGCAGACGCATTCGCCCAGGCCCACGGCGAGCGATACGCCCTCCAGGGCAGGCGCCTCTGCCCCCGGATAATAATAGCCGTAGTCCTTGACCTCCAAGACAGGTTGCATCCTCATGGGCCTGTCTTCGGATCCAGGTGCTTCATGCTTGACACGTCGTTGCCTTTGCTCATATGATCCCAAGTATTGGAAAAAGGATTTCTGTGGGGATGACGCACAGTTGAACAGTATCCTGATAAAATCGCGACGGGCTGTTCTCTGCGGCAGGCATTCAGGCTCATGCGACCCCATGGCTGATCATGGGGCTCCGGCCAAAGGGTGACCGGCCCGAGCCCGTATCCTTATAAATTGTAGTTCATTTCATGTTGGAGTTAAAGGAAATTTCGTGGTGTGGCTGCGCGGCCCTTGTTTCAATTCCGTGCAGTCGTGGCGTTTATGGTGTATGGTGAAGCGGTGGTCCGGTAGGAATGGGGATTGGATTTGAGATGTTGATCAGGAAGGGATTCCTGCATTGGATGTCAGACGGGTGGAGCGGCACTGACATGCGCCGATCCCTCCCGATCTCACATCCACTCATGCGCGATTTTTTCAGGCCGCTGCCCCTTCGCCCTTTTTTTCTTTCCCGGCCTTCAAATAGACAATCTCGGCACCGGTAGCCTCGGCCAGTTGGGCCAATTCTTTGTTGCGCATATGCTTCACATAAATCTTGAGGTCAATGCCGCTGACCCCCAACACCCTGAAACGGGGCTTTTTTTCACCCTGTTCAATTTTCCGTCTTTCACGGACAAAGATTTTACCGCCCATGGCCGCCTCCTTTCTCGTTGTGACGCTTTGCATGAAAACTTGATCAAAGGTGGATTTGTTTTTTTGAACCTATATCCTTGAAGCATATATGTCAACAAAAAAAATAGGCCTCTCAGAGAAAAGGCCCTCTCGGGTCTCCCACGGGAAACAGGAGCGCTATATTCAGCCTTCCATCTTGTTGGGGCTTTACATGAAACCGTCTTATGGATATGAGCTCATTCAGGAGATTCAGCGGTTCGGATTCGTGGAGGGGCATGCGCCGCCAGGCATGATCTACCGCCACCTGCGCCAGATGGAGGAAGAGGGGTTGGTTGCTTCCGAATGGCAGACCGAGGGAACCGGTCCGGCCAAACGGGTGTATCATGTAACCCCCGAAGGGGAAGAGGTCTTGGTCCTATGGACCCACTACATGGAGCGTCAGGCGGAAAATCTCAGGCAGTTCATAGCCCAGTTTCGCCAAGTGCAACGGTCGGATACCTGACCGGCAGTTCATCCCCAATGACAATTTCCTGCTTATGGTCTGTTTTCTTTCGTTTCTCTCCCAACGACTCCCAGATGCCATTGGCAATAACCTTTACGCTGATAACGGCCCTGTTGCCCCAGAGTCTTGGCCGAAGCCATCCCTTGGTATGAACCAGGTCTTCCGGGGCCGGGACCTGGGCGTTTCTGTCAAGGGAGACCACCAGGATATCCGAGCGCTCCAGATCGGCCACGGGCACGACATCCGGGAAGTTGCGAAGCCCGTTAAATTCTATCAGGCGGCCGCTCCAGCCGGAGGCGGTGAGTCCCACCGCGGCAGTCGCCCCGATAATCCCGTCATCCGTTCCTCCGTGCCCGGAAAGATGCACCCCTGACGCGGCCCGCAGGGCCTCCTTCTGGCTGACCACCCGTCTGGTGCAGCTGCGACCGAAGTCCATTAGTTCCGGCAGCGTTGAATGGTCTTCGCACGCCACGCATACCCCGGGATCGCTCCCGTCAAAAGAATATCGTTTTACATGCGCGATCGCCCTGGCCGTGAGCTGCTCCAGGAGCGACCTATCCGGCATATTGACAACCACGCATGCGGAGCTGTTGTGTGAGGTATAAGGTATTCCGTCATGGACGAGAAGCTGCTGGCGCACCACGCCCCACAAACTGCATCCCTCCGGGAGTTCCCTTTCAAACCACCGCGCCAGTTTGCCGGTGCCGCGATCGGCGCCTATCACGTCCGTATCATCAAAGCCTATAAAAACGCGCATCCATTATCTCCTAAAAATGAACCTCGACCCCTCCATAGACCGTTCTGCCGGCCATGGGGAACCCGTAGCTCTCCTCATAATCCTTGTCAAAAAGATTGTCGGCCCCTACAAAGACATCCAACAGGCCGTTCAACAGCGTTTGATCAAATTTGATGTTCACCAGGGCATAGTTGTTGAGGTCCCTCTTCTCAAGCGGCGTATCCCTGGAATAATAGACCTGGTCGGCTACATAGATGACATTCATGTACGCTGAAAAGCCGCAGACAAAGGTGTACTTCCCTTCAAAGGTCAATTTATGTTTGGGCCGGTATTGGAGTTCATCCTTTTCCGTGCCCGGAGACTTGTCCTCGGTGTCGAGAAAGGTATATCCGGCCCTCAACATCAGATTCTTCATGAATTGGGTTTCAGCCGTTAATTCAATGCCCTGAAAACGGTATTCGTCATTATTCTCGTAGGGTACGTCATTGAAGAGTTTTTCAATGTAATTTTTCACATCTGACCGGAAACCGGTCAGGCTCACCCGGCTGTTCAGCGGAAGGCCCTGCTCTATTCCCAGCTCATAGTTGTAGGATTTTTCTGTCTCGAGATCGGGATTGCCATACTCCATTTCGTAGAGCTGCCGGATGGTGGGGAACCGGATCTTTCGTGCAAATGATCCCCTGAGCCGGGTGTCTTTCAGGACATCGTAATGGACCCCTGCCAGATAGCTGTTGTCATTGTCATTTGAACCTTCCTGCTTGTCGAGCCAGTGGTGGCTGTATCCTAAGACCACCCCGAAATTCTGAAACGGAGACACCTCGTATTCGATGGAGGCGTCGTATACGTCGAGGTTCGATTTATTATCAAAGTATCTGAATTCATAATTTTTTCCTATCTGCAGATCCCTCACTTTTCCGCTGGATCTGTAGTCCTGGCGCTGGGCATCCAGCCCGATGGTGAAGAAACCGAATGATTTCAGATCGTAGCTCCCCTGCAGGGCGCCTCCCCAGACCTTTGAGTCGCCGTCTTCAAAATAGCTTCCCTTGCTGTTCATGGAATTGTAGTTACTGTTGTCGTACCGGGTTCTCTCCTCGTCCAGGCTGTTAAAATAGACCCATCCCCGGATATCGGCCGGGCCGGGCAGATCATAGCTTGTTGAAAGCTGTGCGGAGAAACCCTCCAGGTCATTGACACGTTCGTATTTCGGGTTGCTGGCAAACGGATCCGGGTCTGTCTTGGTGCTCTGCCTGGTGCTGGCGGGAACGCCGTGGTTTCCCTTGGTATAGCTCGCCACCAGACCGACATCCCAGTCTTCCGTGGGTGAATATCCGATATTTCCAAAAAGGTTGTTTCTCCTGGAGTCGCTGTTGGACCTGAGGTCCTCATCCTCCAGGGGGGTGGGATCGAAGTCATCGGACAGACGAAAGCCTCTTTGCGCCGCCATACTCCCGCTCAGGAAGAAGTCCGCATTTTTTTTAGCCCCGGAGAGATTGAACCGGCCGAGACGCTCAAGCCCTTCACCGATCTCTCCCGAAGCCATGCCCTGGAACCCGTCCTTACCCTTTTTGGTGATAATGTTGATAACACCGGCAAGTGCCCCTTGCCCGTAAAGAACAGAACTGGTACCATAACTGACTTTGATTCTAGCAATGTTTTCCGTCGGTATGATCGAAGGATCAAACTGCCCGTCGAATGTTGAGTTCAGGGGGATACCGTCCAGCAGCAGGAGGACATGTCTGGAACGAAATCCCCGCAAATCCACGCGGGGGGTCCCTTCGGCCCCGGTCCTGACCTCCACGCCCGGCAACAATTCAAGGGCCTCGGCCAGGTCCCTGGCGTCCTTGTTCCGGATATCCTCCGCGGTAACTTCACGGAACGTCCCCACTGTTTCGACGCCTTCCTTCTGGGCTGAGACAACGACCTCACCCAGGGTGTAGATTCCGGTTTTCTCGGCATCGGGGGTCTGCGAGAGTGCTGTGGAGGGAAATCCCAGACAGGCCAGAAAAGCCTGCATGAAAAAGGACCCAATTATTCGCCTAAATGACCTGTGCTTACACAGACGATCTATCCGTATCGCCATGATCTTTCCTTTCTTCGATCTATGGATTGCAGGGGCCTGGGCTAAATGGTATATGGGTGCAAACGGTGTGATTTTCGAGCCCGATATTAGGATTCCATATGATAATTTGTCAACCATTAAAAATTAATTGATAATTTTTTTCTGAGACAACCTGAAACAACTCAAAATATCCGGAAATACCATTAGGCCTCGCTCCCCCTCGATGAGACCGCATCTCATTAATTCTCGAAAGAAAAACTCTCATCCTCCCGCAAGTCGATACCCCGAAATAAATCGAATCCCAGCTAATCCTGCACCTTTACTGCAACGCTATCCAGTCCCCACCAGGGTCCCAAAGGTGCGGCATCCAAAGGATCCACACCGAAATAAAACACATAATCTCCCTCAGGAAGAGGGTTGTTGAGTGCTTCATAGGGTTGACTGAGGGTAAACAGGGGTTCCTGAAAACACGGGGCAATTCCAGTGCCCCATCCCTTGTGGTAAACAAAGGTGTACCAACCCAAGGGAGGATCAAAAGACGTCCGGACAGCAATCCACCAATCAGCCTCGCGGCCTGCATCGTAAGACGGGTCCAGCGTAACGGTTATGGAGACGACATTTGTCGGCGACACAGTTATCGGCAAATCAGAGCCATTGGCCTTGATATCAGCCTTAACCGAAGGAACCGGCGCCAACAAAAAGGCATGCATCTCACCTTTAATCAGGCCGGTTCCACAGATATGACCCCCATCCGTAATTCCTCTGGCCTCCCTCAGCTCCCATCCGGAATCAACGGGAATTGCATGGTTGAGATCGATTCGTTGACCCGCTTTCCATAAATATGCCTTTCCCTCGATTCCGATAAGGGTTCCCTGGGCGCCCACCACATCCCCATGATTGTTGATACCGAAAGCGAGGCTCTCGCCCTCGCCTAAGAGGAGCGTCATGCCTGCGCCCTTTTCCCACAGGAAGGCACGGTATTCATCTGAAAACGTATTGATGTAGCCGACAACCTCTCCACTATCGTTGATGCCTGTGGCATAGTACCGCCACCCTTCCTCATCAAGAGAGCCCAAATCTTTCATCCCTTCCACGCTGTTCCAGATAAAGGCGCGACTTGGGCTCCCTGAGTTCCCTACCACATCACCAAGACTGTTGATGCCAAAGGCGTAACTGGGTCCGCCCAAAGTCCCGAGGATGGTCAGGGTATCGACTGAGGGGTCCCAGAGTACGGCGCTGGTTCCCTCGACATCGTTAAATCTTCGCGCATATCCGATGACCTTTCCGGAATGATTGATTTGGTTGGCCGTGGCAAAGAGAAAATCTCCCTTGTTAAGGAAAGAAAGCCCGTCGACCGAATCCCAGATAAAGGCATCGTCATTGTGGTGATGGATATTGCCCACGACCCGGCTTTCGTTATTGATCCCCAGCGCTTTTCCAGGGCCGATGTCCACCATCCCTGAGACGGCATCCCAATAAAATGCCTTGACATCTCCGTTGTCTGTTTTGGACTTTCCCGCGACGGCCCCCTTCTCATTCACTCCGTAGGCAAAACTCGTTTCACCCCCGAGGGTTCCCAGATCGATAATGGTGAATCGCGGCTGAGACATCGCGCTGCACGGATATGAAAACACCATCAACAACCCGAAGAACATGAGGATGCAAATTCGTTTTATTCGTGTCGGCGTCATGTGGCTTACTCCTGTTCGCTTCTGTTGGATTATCTCCCAGACTTTAAAAGCAATAGTTATACGGAGATGATCCGGATTGGCCCTATCTGCAAATTTCAGAAAAAATCTTCGCGAAAAACAAGAAAGGCAGGAACGTCTCCGTTCCTGCCCCTTTTGCCGAATAGTTGCGTGCCGCGGCTACTGGACAGTCACCTTAACCGTATCATGCCAGGTGCCCGTTGGTTGACCATCGGCATTGCTGTCCACGGCAAAATGAAAATTATATATCCCCGCAGGCAGCTTGCCGTTGAACACCTCAACACCAGGCGACAAATTGAACAGTCCCGCCTGAACGCAGGGTGCAATCCCTGAAGTCCAACTCCTCATGGCGTAGACATAACTGAACCACCCCCAATTCGATTCATATGCAGCCACCCACCAGTCGGCCATCTGTCCGGCCCGGCTGCCGGGGGTGAGCCCGACAGTGACGGAAATGGAATCGTTGCTTGAAATCGCTACAGGGCTGTCCTGGCCGTTGACCTTGATATCGGCAACAGGAGGGTTGGTATCCGTGATGGCGCCGTAGACAATGATTTTTTCCTGGTCCACATATTGCCAGCCGGCTTCCAGAACATCGATATCCGTGGTCCCTTCGGGGAGCGGTTCAACCCGGATAATGGTCACAGTCCGGGTGGAGGAACCGGCATTGTGGTCCCAGTCATAATCATAGGGCCATATCACATCCTGATTGGCGGCGGTACTGCCCTGGTCCGGAGGAGAGGTTACTTTCTGAGGCGGTACGATTCGAAATGGTCCTTCCCCCGAAAGTTTGTTGTCGTCGCCCAATATACCGGGTTCCATAGCCTGCCCTTCCCGCTTGAAGGCCAGAATCATCTTCAGGCCGTCTTCATTGACGATAGTATCCCCATGGCTTCGCCCCGCACAGGAAGGGGCACCGTAATCGCACCAGCCATCCGTGACGTTAATGGCGGTGTCCGCCTCGGCATCATAGTAAAACACGGCTTGGGGATAAATGCCGTTCACATGATAGAGTTCGGGATCCGGGTCCGCCTCAAGGGGATGATAGTCAGACCACCCATCCGGCGCAAACACCGTGATGCCCGATGCGGAATCCAGGATACCCGCATCCTTCAACAGATCTTCCACCGGTACCCCGCTATACTGAGCATAAAAATCACCGGACCGAGCGGTGTTCATGAGCAGAAACTGGGTATGCTGGCCCATGGCTTCCAGCTGGGCCCTGGTATACACGCGGCTCGGCGCCGGCACCTTGGTGGGATCGTCCTTGGCGTTGCCCGGATATCGGATCGCGGCGATCTCCACCCCATTGCTGTATCCATCCCCATCAGAATCCTTGTCCGCTATGGCGGCGACGGCATTCTGGTTCCGGCCGTTGAGCAGATAATCCATCCCATAGGGATTCAGGGTATCCACGATATTTCCGCTGCCGTCGTATCCATAGCTCTGATGGCACCACTGGCAGCTGCCCAGGCTCACCCATTTACCCGGTTTCTGTTCGTATTGCCCTCCGGTATGGCAGAGGGCACAGTGATCCAGTTTTGTACCTGCTTTGTCCGGATACTGGGCTACAAAATGCTGTGAATCGGTCTCTCCTTCATGATGGTACGCGGATAACACCACCGATACCGTGACCATGACCATAAATATGGCCCCCATAATGGCTGCACACTTTTTCATTTTTTTCCTCCCGTGCTGTTGTGTTAATTTCCTGATTTCAATCAAACTCCGGCTAAAATTGAAGTTGAATACGCCCCGTCACGACGTCTTCACGATCGCTGTATACGGCTTTCCCGGTGAGAGAATCCTTCATAATCAACAGGGGTCGGTCAAACCGGGTGCTTGTGGCATTGATCAGCAGACGGAGGTAAGGATTGAGATACCAGTTTAAAGCCACCGTGTAGGCCGTGGCTTCCCGAACCGAAATCCCCGGCTCCACAAGGTATTTATAGGTCGCATCGCCCCCGTCGAAGTAATCATACCGAAACGCCAGACCCAGGGCCCCCCAGCCGCCCTGCCCCAGATTCCGCAGCGGCCGGATCGCCTGAATGACCCCATGTTCAAGGGCTGGCTTTTCTCCGGTAATCATCCAAAGCAGTGCCCCGTAATGTTCCTTCACATTGATGTCAAACTCCGCATCACTGGTCTCAACATCCGAGAACCGCAGATTAATGTATTCCCCCCACAGGAGCAGAGGACCGTAGGCCCAGGCCATTTCAGCGCCATAACGGGTGCGGGAATCGACCTCGCGGATAATGTTGAATTTGGCCGCTGAATTCACATTGAAAAATGTGGTTAATCCACCGGTTTTCACCTCCACCTTCACATTGTTTCGATCCGCCTTGGCGTAGCTGTAAGATCCCCCGATCTGCAGCCCGTCCGCCAGGGGGATGCCCATGTTCCTGAAGGGGGCATAGACAATCCGGCCCGTAAATTCCGGAGAATCCGAATCGCCGCCCACCGTGTCGTCCAGACCGTCGCCGTTGAAAATACCCGCACCGTAGTAGATTCGATCGTCCCAAAAGGATGCATGGGCCATGAGGCCCACATCACGGCCCGGAGTCAGGTAGTAGCCCGTAGCCCGTTCGCCAAAGGGGATGTCCTGGTCCGTAGTGTACTGTTCAAGGCTGAAGGGCTCTTTAAACTGCCCCGCTCGAAAGGAGATGAACGGAAGAACAGAGGTATCCACGTAGGCATCCAGCAGGTTGCGGCTTCCGGCACCCTGGAACTCGTACTGGAATTTGTAAGAGAACATGCGGTATAGATGACCGGTGAGCAGCAATCGGGCCCGACGAATGTCAAATTTATTCTTGTCGGGATCCGCATCGCTGTCATAGCTGAAGTACCGATAATCCTCCTGAAACAGTCCGCCGATGCGCAACTCAAACAGGTCCTTTTCCCGAGAGCGCAGATAAAAACCCTCATCGAAGACCGCGTCCAATGTAAAAGCGCTCTCCTTTTTTTCCGGATCTTTTTGAAGGACCTCTTGAGTCTCTCCACCAGACATTTTCACTTGTGCGGTTTCTTCGGAAGGCGACGAGACAGACGCCTCCTTTTTTCCCCCCTCGTCTGCGACTGCTTTAATGGAAAAGGCCTTTTCTTTTTCCCTGGATGCGTTTTCCCGCTGAAGCAAGATCATTTCCCGCTTCTTCAATTCCTGTTCACGAGCCGCAAGGGCCTTTTGATCCTGTTTCAGCGTGGTCATGATCATCGCGGCCTGTTCATTGCTGATGGCGCCGTTCTGTTGAAGGAGCTCCAGCAACTGCTCAAGGGCCTCACCCTGGGCAGGACAGACAGTGTTTGATCCGAAAAACAGCAAAAGAGCAAACAGGCCCGCAAGCCCGAAGAACTGCAGCTTTTTTAAACCATGTCTCATAACTGAAAAATCGAACTCCCCTCTTTCTTAACGCGTCCTCAATCGGAAATCCGGAATGCATACTTTCTGCGGTTGGGGCAAGCAGACATTTATTACCTTTTTGAGTTATTTTGTGTCAATATGTTTTTTGATATTATCTGAAAATCTTTTTGGCATCATTAACTAACTATTCAGGCTCAATCATAACATGCTACTGAGGGCTATTCTATTTTTTTGACGGCACAATTTTGATATTTTCGTGTCATTCGACAACAAACGCCATATTTATTTCGCGGATGTCCGTAATAGAAATATATTATCTGTTAACATGTAGATGTATATATCTACATTTTTACCAATTCATTTCTTAACCAACCCATATGGACCTATGTGTAGTGTACCGTCCTGCTAAAAAACCGGGCAAGACTCAGGAGCTGAGATCATCGGCATCAGCCTTATTGACGGAGAAGATTAAGGAAGGGATGATTACCCCGGCGGATAGAGCGCTCATATCAAATTTGGGCGGAAAGCCTTGACTCTCACGCATCCACCGTGCAAATATGCGGGCCAATAATTGATGCATTCGTAAAAAGTCGTCACCCCGTTGAAAAACGGGGTCCAGAGGTTTTGTAACTGATTGAATATACTGGATTCCGGCTTTCGCCGGAATGACGAGAAATGACATTTCCTGACTTTTTACGAGACCATCGATAATTGAGTGAGAAAAAGGACGGATCGGCATGAATACGAAACCACAGGTAACTCACATGAAGGCGCTGTTCAATCCCGCATCGGTGGCGGTTATCGGGGCCTCGGACAAACCGGACAAACTGGGGTTCCACGTCATGAAGAGCCTGACACAGGGAGGATACCCGGGGAGGATCTTCCCGGTGAACCCGGGGACTCAAGAGATCATGGGATTGACGGCAATACCTAATGTTTCCGCCTGTGACGGGGGAGTGGATCTTGCCGTTGTGGTGGTGCCTGCGGGTCGGGTGCCGGGGGTGTTCAGGGAGTGTGCGGCTGCGGGCGTAAAGGGAATCGTGTTGATTACGGCAGGATTCAAGGAGATCGATGATCCGGGGGGCGCGGTGCTTCATGAAGAGATTGCCGCCATTGCCGATGGGGCCGGCATCCCGGTGATCGGTCCCAATACCTTCGGCATGATCAATTTCATGGCCGATCTCAATGCCTCATTTACCCCCGAGTTCTCCCTGCTGAAAAAAGGGGCCATTTCCCTGGTGAGTCAGAGCGGAGGGATATCCCATCTGCTCGGGTTTATGGCCATGCGGATGGATATGGGCTTTCGAATGATCGTGGGCCTGGGAAACCGGTTGAATGTGGATTTTTCTGAGATGATGGCGTTTCTGGCAGATGATCCGGATACCCGGGTCATCGTCCTTTACATAGAAGGGATGGATGAGGCCGGGGCCCTCATGGAAGCGGCCAGGCAGGCCACGGGTCGTAAACCGATTCTTGCATACAAGACCGGCACCGGAAAGACCGGAGATGCCGCATCCCGATCCCACACCGGTTCCCTGGCCGGGAGTCATGAGATCTACACCGCTTCCTTTGCCCAGACCGGAATTATCTCCATTGACACCACCGAGACCCTTCTGGATACGGCCAAGGCCTTTTCGGCCTGTCCTCTCCCGGCAGGTCCCCGCATGGCTGTCCTCTCCGGACAGGCAGGGCCTTCCATGGCCACCTGCGACGTGTGCGAGGCAGGGGGTCTTCAGATCGTCCCATTCACCCCCCGTACCCAGGAGACCATCAATTCCCTCCTCCCCCCCCTCGCCCTCCGAACCAATCCTGTGGACATGGGGCCGGCCTGGTATGACTCGGCGGCCATTCGAGGGATCATCCGGACGGTGATGGATGATGACAACGTGGACGGAATCCTCCTCTTGATGATGTTTGCATCTGCCAACAAGGATGCGGTCAGCGGCATCACCCCCCTGCTGAAGGAATGGAAACAGGAAAAACCGCTGATATCGTGCATCGTGTCTCCACCCGGTATATGGGACGAGGCCATCGCCGACCTGGAGACATCGGGTGCCCTGCTCAATTTTCCCACGCCGGAACGGGCCGCCCAGGCCATGGTCCATATGTGGAGATACGGGAAAATGCGCCAGAATTTCAATCCGTAACCAGACGCGGGTGGAAAGGTCCTTAACCTTACTTTAGTCATTTTAGTCACTATAGCTCTTTTCCCATGATCGTATCCGCCTATCAGCCCTATTTTGCCCCATTTGCCGGCTTCTTTGCCAAGGCCCTTCAATCGGACATCCTTGTCCTCATGGACAGGGTCCAGTTCCCGAGGGGAACCACTTGGCTTACGCGGAACCGGTTCAAGAACGACCAGGGCGTCCTCTGGCTGACCATTCCGGTCTGGAAGAAGGGGCTCGGTCTGCAGCAAATCCATGAGGTCAGGATCTGCAATGAAGGCCGCTGGGCTGCAAAACATCTGGCCAGCCTCAAGAGCGCCTACAGAAACGCCCCCTTTTTCGAGGACCATGCGCCTTTCATGGAGGGGCTTTTCTCGGAAAGGTTCGACAGGCTTGTGGATCTCAATCTGAACGTCATTCAACACATGATGGCGCACCTCCGAATCCCGGCAAAGGTTGTCCTTCTGTCGGATCTTAGGGTCGACAGTGACGAACCCCGGCTGTCCGTGGACATCTGCAGGGAACTGGGAGCGACCCGGTTTCTGGCCCAGGCCGGGGCCGGGAAATATCTCGATGCAGACCGATTTCAAAGAACCGGGATCTCCCTGGAATTTTTCAATCCCCGCCCCCCGGTGTATCCCCAGTTATGGGGACCGTTTCTCCCCAACCTGTCTGCACTTGATCTCCTCTTCAACTGCGGACCCAAGGGGCATGATCTCCTCTTGAAAAGCACGAGGGGCATAAATTGAAAACCGGGAACATGAACTGCGGCAAAGGCGCATCATGGAGAACGATCCTTTCTGAAAGCATCACCGCCCCCGAGGACCTGCCGGAATCCATCGAGGTGGACAGGGACCATCTGAAGGAGGTGACGGCCCGGTATCCGATGCGGGTCAACCCCTATTATCTGGGCCTTGTGAAAACAAAGGGCGATCCCATTTACAGGCAGTGCATCCCGGATGTCCGGGAGATCTCCGATGAGGCCGGCGTGGAGGATCCCCTGAATGAAGAGGAGGATTCACCGGTCCCCGGGCTGACCCATCGCTATCCGGATCGGGTTCTTTTCCTGGTATCCTCCGGCTGTGCCATGTACTGCCGGTTCTGTAACCGGAAGCGGAAGGTGGGCCGGGCCTCCATGGTCTCCAGGGAATCCATACGGGAAGGCCTTTCCTACATCAACGGACACCGGGAGATCCGGGATGTCCTCCTGTCAGGGGGAGACCCGCTCCTCCTGAGCAACCGGGAACTGGCGCGCATCCTGACGGATCTGCGGGCCATGCCCCATGTAGAGATCATCCGAATCGGCACGCGGATCCCCTGCACTCTCCCCCATCGGATCACCACCCAGCTGGCGCGTATGTTGGGGGCATTCAAACCGCTCTATATCAATACCCATTTCAATCATCCCGATGAGATTACCGAAGCCTCCTCACTGGCCTGCAGCAGGTTGGCCGATGCAGGCATCCCCCTGGGCTGCCAGACCGTGCTCCTCAGGGGCGTGAATGACGATCCCGGCGTCATGAAGAGATTGGTACAAAAACTCTTGACAATCCGTGTCCGGCCCTATTATCTGTTCGTGGCAGATCCGGCAAAGGGCACATCCCACTTCTGGACGCCCGTCAACAGGGGGCTGGAGATAATGTCCGCACTTCAGGGCCATACCTCGGGCCTGTGCGTGCCCCATTTTGCCGTGGATCTCCTGGGCGGCGGAGGGAAAGTCCCGCTCCTGCCGGAATATGTGCTTCAAAGGGATAGCCACACCCTTGTCGCCAGAAACTATGCGGGGAAAACCTACCGGCACCCGGTTTTGGATGAGGAATTTAGGAATTGAGGGATTCAGGGATTCAGGGATTCAGGGATTTGGGAATTGAGAATGGTGGGTGCTCGTTTCTCGTTTCTGGATACTCGTTGCTCCCTGCTATTTGCGCCTAACGCCTCACACCTCGTGCCTCGTGCCTTGTCGAAGATCCCGCGTCCGTTTGCGGGGCGCCTGACTTAAAATTAAGGAGATCCCGATGATTCGTGTAACATGTCTTGGAGGGGCAGGATCCGTGACCGGATCGTGTTATCTGGTGGAGTCGCCGGCCAAAAAAAAGGTCCTCGTAGACTGCGGGCTTTTTCAGGGCGGACGGCAGATGGAGGAGCGGAACAGGGGAGACTGGGGGTTTGACCCGAAAGAGATCGAGACCCTTTTCTTGACCCACGCCCATATTGACCACAGTGGTCGAATCCCGAAGCTGGTGAAGGATGGGTTTCAAGGGAAGATCATCACCTCCCCGCCGACTGCAGAGCTGTGCGAGATCATGCTCTTGGATGCGGCCCACATCCAGGAAATGGATGCCGAGTGGCAGACCCGCAAGAACAAACGCCAGGCCGGAGTGGATGTGGCGCCCCTGTATACCACGGAGGACGCTGAGGCAAGCCTGAAATATCTGCATCCCACCGAAAAAAACCAGATCATCACGATCGAGCCGGGTGTCAAGGCCCGGCTGAGGAATGCCGGGCATATCCTGGGCTCTTCCATTCTGGAACTCTGGGTGGAAGATGGGAAAGATGCGCTCAAGATGGTCTTTTCCGGAGATCTGGGCAAAAAAGAACAGCTGATCGTCAGGGACCCGCGGGAGATCTTTAACGCCGACTATCTGTTTGTGGAATCCACCTACGGTAACCGCATCCATCGTACATTTGAAGAGAGCAAGAAGGAACTGGTTGAGGCCATAAGGTACAGCGCAGCAGCCGGAGAGAAGATCATTATCCCGGCCTTTGCCGTGGAAAGAACTCAGGAAATCCTCTATATTCTGGGTGAATTTCTCCGCAACGGCCTGATCCCGGACATCCCCATCTACCTGGACAGTCCACTGGCCATAAAGGCGACGGAGATCTTCCGGAAGAACAAGAAGTGCTACGATGAAGAGGCCCTTGCCATTGTCGATTCCGGTTATGACCCCTTCGGAATGCCCAACCTCCACTTCACCCCCAGCACAAAAGAATCCATGGCCATTAACGAGGCATCGGGACCAGCCATTGTGATTGCCGGAAGCGGCATGTGTACGGCAGGCCGGATCAAGCATCACCTCAAGCACAATCTCTGGCGCCCGGGCGCCAGCATTGTGATCGTGGGATTTCAGGCCAAGGGGACCACCGGCCGCAAGATAGTAGACGGCGCAAAGCAGGTCAAGATATTCAGAGAGAACGTGGCGGTCAGGGCCAGGGTCTTCACCATCGGCGGCTTTTCGGCCCATGCCGACCAGGAGGACCTTTTGGCGTGGGTGTCTCATTTCGAATCCAACCCCAAGGTCTTCGTGGTGCACGGGGAGGCTGCCGCCAGTACGGCCCTGGCAGAGAAGATCCAGGAAAGGCTCCACCTGATCGCCCATATCCCGATGTGGAAAGAGCGTCTTATCCTCAAACCGAAGGATCTGGCATGGGAGAATCCCCCGGCCGAGGAGGAGACCCCGGACGTGAAAACCACCATGCTGAATACCCTCATCGACCTGGAGAATGAACTCAAGGCCTTGCGCAAGAAGATCAAATCAACAGAGGTAGACAAGGATATGGGAGAAGAGGAGATCGACCGCCTCAAATACATCCAGGACGAACTGAAATCGGTTTTTGGTCCTTGACTTTAAGGAATAAACCCTTTACCCTCTGATCTGTTTTTCTCGCATAGTATTCGTTTCGGCGCCATGGTTGCGCAATTTGATGCGGTCAGGATCCGGCGGATTCCTTTGTACCCGATCTCCCGCACTAAAGACCCGACGACTCGATAACTCTTTACAAATTATTCTCCAGCTCAATCAAACCCAAAAAGTTGGTTTCAATTTCTCTGTTACGCCCGGATTCGTACTCGCTTCAAAGGGTTGCACGTGTGTCCGATAACCGGGAAGTGTTTCTCAGACCCTAAGAATGAGGTAAGGCCGATCCGCGGCACATGGGCCATGGATCAGAACACATAACATCATTCATGGAAGAGAAAAGGAGGAACTATGGAGGTCAAAAAGATTTTTCTACCCGAGTCGGAATTGCCGCGTCAATGGTACAACATCATGGCAGATATGCCCACACCGATGGAACCGCCGCTTCATCCGGGGACCGGTCAACCTGTCGGGCCTGATGATCTGTCCCCCATCTTCCCCATGAATCTGATCGAGCAGGAAGTAAGCACCGAGAGATGGATCGACATCCCTCAGGAGGTCCTGGAAAAATATGTCATCTGGCGGCCCACCCCCCTTTACAGGGCCTATAATCTCGAGAAACACCTCGGAACACCTGCCAAGATCTACTATAAGAATGAGGGCGTCAGCCCGGCCGGGAGCCACAAACCCAATACGGCCATTGCACAGGCCTATTATAATAAGGTGGCCGGCACCAAAAGGATTACCACGGAGACCGGCGCGGGCCAGTGGGGAAGCGCCCTGGCCATGTGCTGCGCCTTTTTCGGGCTGGAATGCAAGGTCTTTATGGTGAGGATCAGCTTCAACCACAAACCGTATCGAAAGCTCATGATGCAGACATGGGGCGCCAACTGCGTGGCAAGCCCCAGCACCGAGACGGAATCGGGACGCAAGATCCTGGCCGAGAACCCGGATTCCCCCGGAAGCCTGGGCATCGCCATCAGCGAGGCAGTGGAGGCCGCGGTCGGGGACAAGGACGCCAAGTATTCCCTGGGCAGCGTCCTGAACCATGTGATGCTTCACCAGACCATCAACGGTCTTGAGACCCAGAAACAGATGGCCATTGCCGGCGACTACCCCGACGTGGTGATCGGCTGCGCCGGCGGCGGGAGCAATTTTGCAGGGAACTGCCTCCCCTTTGTCTGCGACAAGATTCACGGAAAGGACATCGACATTATCGGCGTAGAACCGAGTTCCTGTCCCACAATGACTGCAGGCCCTTTTGCCTATGACTTCGGGGATACGGTACAGATGACGCCGCTCCTGCCCATGCATACCCTCGGTCACAACTTTATCCCGGCCCCGATTCATGCCGGCGGGCTCCGCTATCACGGGATGGCCCCGATTATCAGCCAGCTCATTGTCGACAACCTGATCCGGCCCGAGGCGATCCATCAACTGGAGACCTTTGAGGCGGGCGTTACCTTTGCCAGGACCGAAGGGTTCATCAGCGCACCCGAATGCAACCATGCCATCGCCATGGTCATCCGCGAGGCCCTCAAGGCCAAAGAGGAAGGGAAAGAAAAGGTCATCCTTTTCAACTGGAGCGGGCATGGTCTGGTGGACATGGCGGCCTATCAGGCCTATTTCGAGGGCCAGTTAAAGGATTACCCCCTGCCGGCAGAGGAGATCAAACGGGCACTGGAAGACATTGGGCCTCTGCCCAAGCCGAAGCAGTACCAGCCGCCGCATCTATAGGCCATCCGGACACTGATGGCAAACTGAACCGTCGCTGCCGGAGGTCGATGCCCTGTCCTCCGGCAGCATTTTTTCAGGCGTGGGCCGTGTTCTCCCCGACCCAACCTGCACGCGGCCCCCTGAACCTCCAAACCTTTCACGTGAGATGGTCATGAAAAGGGAAAGTACACCGCCGAATGATGAGTACATGATCCGTTGCCCCAGATTGGGTCATCAGATCTATTTTTCCTATTGCCGCAGGGAAAACCACGGCCTTCCCTGTTTTAAGACCCTGGACTGCTGGTATCCCCATTTTATGGTCGAAGATTATTTGAGAGAAGCGCTTTCACCCGAAGAGTGGGAAAGGGCCTTTACCCGTTCTGACAAGACAAAAACCGTTTCCCTTATCGAATTGATTGAACAGGCAAAGAAACACACCGGAAAATCCGCTGATTCAGAAGAGCCTTGACCACGAAAGGCCAAGAGCAAAGACGTGCGAAGCGGGGAGCAGGCAGTAGGGAGTAAGGAGTAGGCAGGAAGGAGTAAGCAGTTCCCAGCGAAGAGGGACCAGAATCCAGCAACCAGCATCGAGCATCCAGTATCCAGGATCGAGCATCCAGAAACCGGTCCCACATGAGATTACAAATGGTTCAAAAAGGCGGCCCGGTCGGTCATAAAACGGTGATAGATCCGGTAGTGCTCGGTCTCCTCGTAGGCGATCTCCCGGACCGGCACGGCATCAAAACTGACAATGGCCGCTCCGGGGGATGCCAGCAGAATCGGCGAGTGCGTGGCGATGATAAATTGGGCGTGTCCCGCTTTTCCCATATCGTTCAGTACCTTGAGCAGTTCTAACTGGCTCCTGGGGGACAGGGCGGTCTCGGGTTCATCCAACAGGTACAGACCTCTAATGCGGTAGCGTGCCCTGAACAGGCTCATGAGGGACTGGCCGTGGGACTGGGTGATGAGGGATTTTCCCCCGAAATAGGTGAGCATCTCAGGATCTACTGCGGCCCATTCGTCTAAATACTGGGCAAAGTCCTTGAACGTCTCAGACCCGAAGAATGACCCCGGCACCCTTCCGTTACACCATTCAGCCCTGATAAACATGTAAAGGGACTCCTCATAGGGATTCATTTCCACGCGGGGACGCTGCTCTTCCTGCCAAATATGGATGCCGCAGCGATGACAGAGGGCCCTGAGGAGTGTTGATTTTCCCGTACCGTTTTCTCCCACAAAAAAGGTTACGGGCGCATGAAACAAGATGCTCCGGGTCTGGCGAAGGACTTGAAGATTGAAGGGATAGTATTCAGTGGTCGGGTATTTTTCAGAGAAAAGCGTTACCTTTTTGAGGTGCATCCGAATCTCCATAAAAGCATTGAATGGGGTTTGTGCCTGTGCCAGTATAGGAAATTACCCTCCTCCTGTCAACCGTCGGAAATGCCCCCTGAAAAACTCCAGGAGGTCTGCGGCCCGGCCGCCTCACTACTTGACTTTATGCTCCGGAGCGACTAGGCTTCTGCAACCGTTGCTGGTTGCTGGATGCTCGATACGGGATGAACCCTTGGGCCTGATACCCCATGAAGGTCCGATGTATTGGCGATAAACCATGAAACAGAGAAAAAAGGGATAGGTATGATGCACGAAGAAATCTTTCTGGGAAACGGGGCCATTGCATTGGGTCTCGTTGAGGCAGGGGTTCAGGTGGTCACCTCCTACCCGGGCACCCCCAGCTCTGAAATCCTGCCCGAGGTGGTCCGGCTCGTCAAATCAGAAAATCTCAATACCTACGTGGAATGGTCGACCAATGAGAAGGTGGCCCTGGACAATGCATTTGCCGCAGCTGTTTCAGGCAAACGGGCGGCCTGCTGCATGAAACAGGTCGGTCTCAATGTGGCCGCAGACTCTCTCATGAGCGCCGCTTATATCGGAACGAAGGGCGGGTTTGTCATCATTTCCTGTGATGATCCGGGTCCCCATTCCTCGCAGACAGAGCAGGATACCCGGCTCATGGCCCGTTTTGCCAAGGTGCCGGTCCTGGATCCGTCCGACCCTGAAGAGGCCCGGCAGATGGCCGGCCTTGCCCTCGCCCTTTCAGAAGAATTCGAGATTCCCGTTATCTTGAGACCCGCCATCCGGGTATGTCATGCGCGACAGGACCTGGTTCGGAGGGAGATTCCCCGTAATGAACAAAAGGCGTCCTTTGAAAAGGACCCGGGCCGATGGGCGGCAACCCCACGGTTCCGGTTCATTCTCCACGGTGAACTGAACCGGAAACTGAAAGACATCGGTCAGCGATTCGATACGCTTGCCCCATACAATTTTCACAACCTGACAGAGGGAAAGCAGTATCCTCTGGGAATCCTGGCTGCGGGGGTCTCTTACGCCGTGGTGAAGGATATTCTGGCGGAAGAAGACCGCGACGATATTCCGGTGCTGAAGCTGTGTGCGCCCTATCCCTTCCCCGAAAGACTGGCCGCGGAGTTCATGTCTGCCTGCGACAAGGTGCTCGTGGTCGAGGAGACCGACACCGTGATCGAGTATTTTCTCAGGGATCGCAAAAAGGTGTTGGGTCGACTCTCGGGCCATGTTCCGTCTGAAGGGGAACTGGTGCCCGAGGCCGTTTATGGAGTGATCGACCTGACGCTCACATCACTCGATCTCAGGGGCTTTAAAAGCGGTGAGAATGGGGGAGCGGCCCAACTGGTCAAGGGCCTCAAGCTCCCCATACGCAAACCGACCCTCTGTCCCGGCTGTCCCCACCGGGCCTCCTTTTTTGCCATTCGTAAGGCCCGGCCGAAGGCGATATTCACCTCGGACATCGGCTGCTATACCTTGGGGCTCAACCTGGGGGGCGTCGATACCTGTCTCGATATGGGCGCCGGCATCACCATGGCCTCCGGCTTTTACCATTCCTTTGCCCAGGACCGGATCGATCAGCCGATCGTGGCCACCATCGGGGATTCCACCTTTTATCATTCCGGCACCGCAGGGCTGTTGAATGCAGTTTACAACGACGCGCGATTCATCCTGGTGATTCTCGACAACCAGACCACCGCCATGACCGGGATGCAGCCTACCCCGGGCCTGGGAATCCGGGCGGACGGCAGCCGGGGAAAGGCCATTCCCCTGGAGAGGGTCGTGGCCGGATGCGGGGTCGACTTTATCGAGGAGATCGATCCCTACGACGTGAAGGGGATGGTCAAACTGATCAAAAAGGCCGTTGCGCATGTAAATGATCCGGACGGGGGGATCGCCGTTATTATCGCCCGCCATCCCTGCGTCATTGCCTACAGGGGAGCGGCCATTCCGAAAAAGGTGAAGGTCACGGTCACGGACGATTGCGTGGATTGCAACTTCTGCCTGGACCGGTTTGAATGTCCGGCCCTCTACAGGGATGAAACCCTGGGTCACACCGCCGTCAACCAGGCCCTCTGCGCCCAGTGCGGCGTCTGCCTGGAGATCTGCCCCAAGGGGGCTATTGTGGCAGCATAGGGAAAGGAAGAGATCAAGAACCATGGAAAATGTAAACTTCGTATTGAGCGGCCTGGGGGGGCAGGGGATCCTCTTCATGACCAAACTGCTGGCCCAGGCGGCCGTTAACAAAGGCCTCAAGATCATGGCGGCCGAGACCCATGGAATGGCCCAGAGAGGCGGTTCGGTGGTCTCTCATCTCAGGATCGGAGACGTGGCAGGGAGCCTGGTCAGGGCAGGTTCGGCCCATATCCTCCTTGCGCTGGAGGAAGACGAGGCCTATCGCAGCCTTCCGTTCCTCTCCCGGGGAGGAAGCCTCTACATCAATGCCCCGGCCAAAGCATTTGTTCGGGAAGAGGTCCGGCCTTACCTGGACAGGATGGAAATTGTATGCCGTCTTTTTCCTGCCTCAGAGACGGCTGCGGCGTCGGGATCGCCGATGGCCTCGAATCTGGCCCTCCTCGGCTTTTTTGCGGCCTTTCAGAACGGTCCGATCCGCGGCGACGAACTGAGACAGACCATCGATCAGGTCAGCCCCGACCGGTTCAGGGAGATCAATCTGAAGATCTTTGATCTCGGGTTCGAAAAGGGATCTAAAGGAACACCATAGGGCATATGAACCGGCATGGAGAGAAGGTTGCCGGGATTGTCCTTGCCGCCGGCGAGTCGACCCGCATGGGAAGGATCAAGCAACTCCTCCCCCTCGGAGAGGAGACGCTTATCGAACGGATCCTGGGCCGGATCCTGAAATCACGGGTGGACACCGTGGTTCTGGTGCTGGGGCACCGGGCGGGGGAAATAGAGGCGGTCATCACCCCGGGATTTAGCGATCCGAGGCTGTGCATCATCGAAAACCGCCGGTACCGCCGGGGAATCAGCACTTCCATTGCAGCCGGAATTTCACAGGTGGAAGGCACCCATGACCACGCCATATTCTTTTTAGCCGATATGCCGTGCATTCCATGGAATCTGATCAATCGCCTGCTCGACCGTCATCTGACTTCCGGCATGTTGATAAGCGCCATCCAAGATAAAGGGAGGCCGGCGCATCCGGTAATTTTCAGGCGGGAGATCTATCCGGAATTGAAGCGCCTTAAAGGCGACATGGGGGCCAGATCCCTGTTCCCCAAATACAATCAATCCATCTGTTTGATCCAGCCTGAAGAGGGGTATGACAGCCTCGACATCGATACCCCGGAGGACTATGCCGGGTTTAAAACCGGGGCAAGATCATTGTGACAGGAGTTATTCTCATTATGAAGTGATCATGAAGCAACGCCGTTGTGTGAGTGGCATCTTGCACGACGTTTTGCGGATAGAAAGTCGCTCCCTCAGGTTTATGGTTTAGTGCTCTTATTACCGGGTTTTCTGCCGCGAAAAAAAGAACATAGGGTCGTCCTTCTACTGCACGCTTGCCCTTCCGTCATTCCGGCACGATTCTGGCCGGAATCCAGGAATATGCCGAAATGACGGGACAGCGTGCTGAGAGATTGGTTGCGGTCATCCGCGTTAGAATCAAGCATTGCTTCCATGAAGTCCTTATGTGACATGACAAGAAGGAGGGGTCTCTTCTGTAGATCCCCATATACAATCCAAGGAGAGAGATATGGCAAATCTGGTAGTGGTCGGGACCCAGTGGGGAGACGAGGGCAAGGGAAAGGTGGTGGACCTCCTGACCGCCCGGTCGGATATGGTGGTGAGATTTCAGGGCGGCAACAATGCCGGCCACACCCTGGTGGTGGATGGGAAGCAGTTCATTTTTCATATTATTCCTTCCGGTATCCTTTACGAAGACAAGAAGTGCCTCATAGGGAACGGGCTCGTGGTGGATCCGGAGGTTCTCCTGGAAGAGATCGACGATTTGAAAAAGGCCGGGATATCCGTTGGTCCGGAGAGGCTGTCGCTCAGCGAGAAGGCCCATATCATCATGCCGTATCACAAGGCCATTGATCTGGCCAGGGAGAGGGCCAAAGGAAAGGCAAAACTCGGGACCACCGGTCGCGGCATCGGCCCCTGCTATGAGGACAAGGCGGCCAGAACCGGCGTGAGGGCCGTAGATCTACTGGACCCCGAGCTCCTGGAGGAGAAGGTCCGGGACAACCTGAAAGAAAAGAATTTCCTCCTGGAACGGTTTTTCGGCGCTGAGCCGTTGGAGGTCGGGGCCATCGTAGACAGCTATCTGGCCACGGGAGAAAAGCTGGCCCCGTTTATCACAGACGTCTCCCTGGAGTTGGACCGGGCCGTCAAAGCGGGAAAGCAGATCCTGTTCGAAGGGGCACAGGGGATACATCTGGACCTGGATCACGGCACCTATCCGTTTGTAACCTCTTCCAATCCCGCGGCAGGGGCCGCGTGCGCCGGTGCCGGGATTGGACCCAGACAACTTCACCATGTGGTGGGGATTGTCAAGGCCTATACCACACGGGTGGGGGCCGGACCGTTTGTCACGGAACTGACCGATGAAACAGGGGACTACATCCAGGCGCGAGGCAAGGAATTCGGCGCCACCACAGGAAGACGCCGGCGCTGCGGGTGGCTCGACCTGGTGGTCGTGCGGGACTCGGTGCGTCTCAGCGGTCTGGACAGCCTGGCCATTACCAAACTGGATGTCCTCACCGGGCTCGAACGGCTCAAGGTCTGCGTGGGATACGAAATCCAAGGGGAAAAGGTGGAGCAACGCCCGGCGAGCCTCAAGAGGATGGCTGCCTGCGTCCCGGTCTACAAAGAGATACCCGGATGGCAGGAGGATATCTCCGCGGCCAGGGACCTCAGTCAGTTGCCCGTCGCGGCCCGGGCCTATGTCCGTACCATCGAGGAGGTCACCGGCGTGCCCGTTTCCATTGTATCCGTGGGGGCCGGCCGGGAGGATACCATTGTAATCAAATATCCGGGGATGTAGGAATTTTGGAATTGGGGGATTGGGGGATTTTGAAATTGAGGAATTGAGGGATTTGGGAGGACAGCCGTATGGCAGATGCAGAAGGACTTCTGGAGGCAAGAGAGGTAAGTGAGATGCCGTCTGGGACGGAAGGCGCAAAAAAGAGATGGATCAAGGGTTCCGATAACCTGGGCTGGGGCATGAAGAACCGGCTCTCCCGTTTGATCAAGCCGGACGGCCATTGCCAGTTTCTTCCCATCGATCATGGCTATTTCCAGGGACCCACCCGGTGCCTTGAAAGACCCGCAGAGACCATCCGGGACCTGGTCCCCTATGCGGACGGCCTGTTCGTGACCCGCGGGGTCCTCAGGGCCGCCATCGATCCCCAAATCGAAACCCCTATTATATTAAGGGTGTCCGGCGGGACCAGCGTGGTGGGCAAGGATTTGGCCGATGAAATTATTACCACGTCCGTTGAAGAGATGCTCCGGCTGAACGTGGCCGCAGTGGGCGTTTCCGTCTTTGTGGGGAGCGATTATGAACGGGATACCCTGGAAAACCTCAGCATGCTGGTGGACGATTGCGAGGAGTATGGTATTCCGGTCATGGCCGTGACCGCTGTGGGAAAGGAACTGGAAAAAAGGACCGCCCGCTATCTGGCCCTTTCCTGTCGTATCGCCGCCGAACTGGGGGCGAAGATCGTCAAGACCTATTACTGCGACGAGGGCTTTGAAAAGGTGACGGACGGATGCCCGGTCCCGGTGGTCATTGCCGGCGGCCCCAAATGCGAGACCGAACTGGAGGTCTTTGAGTTTGTCCATGACGGGATGCAGAAAGGGGCCATCGGAGTCAACCTGGGAAGAAATGTCTGGCAGAGCCCCCACCCGGCGGCGGTCATGCAGGCCCTCAACGGGGTCATCCACGACGGTCTTACCCCCAGGCAGGCCCTCGATCTGTTTGAAACAGTGCGGGGCCGGTAGCCAACGTCTCCTGAATGCGGAACACGGAACTCGGAACGCGGAAGGGGGGGACAAGCGGAAAGCTTAAAGCCTGAAGCTGAAAGCGTTAGGAGCAGGGAGCAAGGAGCAAGGAGCAAGGGGCAGGGGCAGGGAACAGAGAGTAGGCAGTAGGCAGGAAGGAGTAAGCAGTTCCCAGCGAACAGGAACCGGGATCCACCATCGAGCATTCCCGCTGAAGACGGGATTTTTGCTACGCTTCGACCAGTAACTGGCAATCCCGCGTACCGCGGGATCTGCGCTACGCTTCGACCAGTAACCAGCAACAAGTATCCAGTATCCAGTAACGAGCAACCAGTATCTGCCATGCGCGTTTTGATGTATTACAGCAATAAGGATGTTCGGCTCCAGGAGATGCCCGTGCCCCAAATCGGTCCGGGCGAACTCCTCATGAAGGTGGCGGCCAGCGGGATCTGCGGCAGCGATGTGATGGAGTGGTACCGCCGCGACAAGGTCCCCCTTGTCCTGGGGCACGAGGTGGCCGGGGAGGTGGTTGCCGTCGGGGACGGGGTAGAGCGATTCAGCCCCGGAGACCGGGTGGCGGCCACGCACCATGTCCCCTGCAACACCTGTCACTACTGCCTGAGCAACCATCACACTGTCTGTGAGACCCTCCTCAGGGGGACCCATTTCGAGCCCGGCGGGTTCGCTGAATTCCTGAGGGCCCCGGCCATCAATGTGGACCGGGGGGTCTTTCATATCCCCGATGGGGTCAGCTTTGAAGAGGCCTCCTTTATGGAACCTCTGGCCTGCGTGCTGAGAGGCCAGAAGAACGCCCGGTTGCGTCCGGGACAGACAGTGCTGGTCCTGGGAAGCGGGATCTCCGGCCTTCTCCATGTGGGGGCGGCCCGGGCCCTCGGAGCCGGCCTGGTGGCAGCGGCGGATTCCATTCCCTTCAGATTGAAAAAGGCCCGGGAGATGGGCGCGGACCTGGTCCTTCACAGGGATGAGGATATCGTGGACCGGCTTCGGCAGGCCAACGAGGGGCGCCTGGCAGATCTGGTCATCATCTGTTTTGACGGGTTTATTCCGCTGGCCCTCAAGGTCGTGGAAAAGGGGGGCACGGTCCTCTTTTTTGCCGGGGCCCCGGAGGACGCCACACTTCCCGCGGCCATCAACGACCTCTTCTGGCGGACCGAGATCACCCTGACCAGCACCTATGCGGGGGCCCCCTCGGACTGCAGGACCGCCCTGAAGCTGATACGCGAAAAGACCGTCCCGGTGCTCAGGACCGTTACCCACCGGCTGGAGATGGCGGAGGGGCCGCTCGGTTTTCGAATGGTCTCCGCGCCCACCGAGCATGACTGCATAAAGGCCATCATTTCACCGCAACGATAGCCTCGAAACCCTATGACCGCACATGGCCTTAAACGGACTACCCATGAAAATTTCATCTCTGCAATCTCTGTGCACCCCAGCGAAGTTTCCCGCACTTATCCGCGCAGTCCCGGTGCAGCACAATTGCGATCATCAGCTGGCCGAAGGGGTAAGGAGTCAATCAACAATCGCCACTCCTCAATCATTTAATCTAATGAGGCCGTAAATGACGCCCGATCAGATTACACTGGATCACGGAAGCGGGGGCGAGGCCTCCCACGAACTGGTCCATGACATTTTTTTGAGCCGGCTGGATAATGAAATTCTTCGCCGGCTCGATGACAGCGCCGTGGTGGACCTGGCCGGGGGCCGGTTTGCCATGACCACCGATTCGTATGTGGTAGACCCGATCTTTTTCCCCGGGGGCGACATCGGGAGTCTGGCAGTCCATGGAACAGTCAATGATCTGTCCATGCAGGGGGCAACCCCGCTTTACCTGACCTTCGGCCTGATCTTAGAGGAAGGCCTCCCCATGGAGGATCTGGTCAGGATCATGGATTCGGCGGGCCGGGCCGCGCAAGAGGCCGGGGTAAAAGTGGTGGCGGGCGACACCAAGGTGGTGCCCAAGGGGAATATGGATAAGGTGTTCATCAATACCGCAGGGATCGGATCCATACCTAAAGGCGTGGAGGTGGGAAGTCATAATGCCCGGCCCGGCGATCTCATCCTGATCAACGGCGACATCGGGGACCACGGCATCGCCATCCTCGCCAGCCGGGAAGGGCTTAACTTTCAGACCGGCTTGACGAGCGACAGCGCGCCCCTCAACGGCCTGGTCTCCGCAATTCTGAAGACCAATGCCCGGGTACATGTTTTGAGAGATCCGACCCGGGGCGGGGTGGCCACGGCCCTCAATGAGATTGCAGGCCAGTCCAAGGTGGGGATACATCTCTTTGAAGACGCCCTCCCCATATCAAAACCGGTTATCGCCGCCTCGGAACTCCTGGGTCTCGACCCCCTCTATCTGGCCAATGAGGGCAAATGCCTGATCGTTGTTGACCCCGACGACGCAGAGGGGGTGCTGAAGGTCATGAGACGGCATGGCTACGGAAAGAAGGCCGAAATCATCGGTCGGGTCACGGATCAGAACCCGGGCCGGGTCCTCCTCCAGACCCGTGTGGGCGGCACCCGCATCCTCTCCATGCTCACCGGCGAGCAGTTGCCAAGGATATGTTGAGGCGTGAGGCGCCAGGAGCAGGGAGCAACGAGTATCCTCAATCCCTCAATTCCTGAATTCCTAAATTCCTAAATTCCTGAATTCCTAAATCCCTCACTCCCCATCCTTCCTCATCAGACCCTTGAGCCCGGAAAATGGACTGTGGGTAAATCCCGATCCCTCTTCGTCGCCGATGTTGATGCCTTTCCCTTCCAGATAATCGAGATGCCTGCGGTGCTCATTCTCGTGACAGTAGAGGCACAGATTTTCCCAGTTGCTCCCGTCAGGAGGGTTGTTGTCGTGATCATGGTCTTTGTGATGAACCGTTAGTTCATGTACGTTTCGATGGGTGAACTCCCGACCGCAGCGGGCACATACCCAGGGATGGATCTTCAGAGACTTCTCCCGGTAGCTCTTCTCGCGTTCTACCTGGGCCCGTCTCGCCCGGGCAACCACATCCTCAGTATTTTTTGGTCTGCCACCCCGCTGAGGCCTGCGAGGTCCGAAACTGCTGCCTGCCATGATGCGATCCTCCTGGTCGATCCCGTTTAAAGGCGCCGGCTTCCGGCTCCCACAAGCTATCCAATGGTCTCGTTTTCAGTAACGATGGCCCATCGGATACGACGGGAACTTTTTACCTTCCTATACACTCACCTTCCACACCTCTACCCGTCTAATCACAACCCGTCTCCGGGGCAGCCGGGAAAAGGAGCCGGAAGGTGGTGCCGCCCGATAGGTAACAGTCCGCGGCGTCCCTGCACTGGCTGCACTGATCGATGCTGCCGGGGCACTCCTGTCCGGTCTCTGAAATAAACCGGCATCTCTCCGACGCCATGTCGATATGAAACCCATAACGTTCTGAAAAGACCTTCATGCGGAGGAGGTCGGCTCCCTTTCCACCGGCATTGAACACATAGGGCCGCTTGGAAGAGTAATTCAGAGTCTCCTGGGTGGGAAAGAACCCCTCGAATATCCGCTTACGGTCTTCCGGGGGGATCCCCACACCGTAGTCCTTGACCGTCAGCTGGACCGCTTTCCCTTTAATTTCCGTGGACACCTCGATCTTCCCCTGGTCAGGGGTGTTTTCTATGGCGTTTCGGATAAGACCGTCCACGACCTTTTGCAGGACCTGGGAAGGGATGCATACGGGAGGGGCCTCTTCAAAATGGGTGACGATATCCACCCTGCGTCCGGAAAATTTGGGACTCAGGGCCTCGATGCTCTCCTTCAGAAAGACTTCCACATCGATCTCATCCGAACGGATCTCTCTGGGGCCGAATTCCTCATCAATGCGATCCCGTATCCGTTGAACGATCTCTCCCTCTCCTGTTTTTTCAGCCACCAGGATTTCCAGTTCGTCGGCACACAACTCCAGCAGGAAGGAGAGGATGGAATGGACCTTGTACTCAGGGTCCCTCATGATGTCTCCCACCTGATACTGGATGTCCAGGATCCGCTCGAGATTTCTCCTGGCCCTTTCAAAAGTGGCTTTCCAGTCCTTTTCCGGGAGGGCCTCCAGTCTCTTTGAGAGGAGGTTCAGAGAGGCGAGAAGGATGGAAACCGGGGTCTTCAACTCGTGGGAGAGATGGTCGATAATCCTGTCTTTTGCCCGGTTCAGGCTCGATACCTCCTGATAGGCTTCCTTCAACTCCTTGGAAAATCGGGCGTTTTCTACGGAAAGGGCGACAGTACTCGCGATCATGGTAAGGAGCCGCTTATCCTGATCATCGAAGTCGCCTGTCTTCTTGTTCATGGCGATCAACACCCCTGCGATCCGTTCCCTGGCCCGCAGGGGGACCACGACCAGGTTATGGGTGTGCATCCCGATGGTCTTGTCCACCCCGTCGTGGTAGTCCGGTTCTCTGGAGGTGTCGTTAACGATCACCCCTTCTCCTGTGGTGAAGACCTTTCCTGAAACGCTCTTTTCAAAGGGATGGCGAATGGTCTTGATCTGCTTCTCGGCCGATGCGTCCTCATACGCGGCCCCCATAAAGTGGAAATCGTTCCTCTCCTGATCATACAGGCCTACGGTCGCGCCTTCTGTATTGAGGACCCGTTTGACCTCGTTGCTGATAAAATCGAGGAGTTCTGTCAGGACCGGATACTGGGGCAATGCCAGGCTGATTTGAAAAAGGGTCTCGTTGGTTCGCTCCATCCTCCTTTGCTCGGTAACATCGCGCAAGATAAAAAGTTCGCCCAATCCATCGCCCGGATCAGAGGATACCTGGCCCCGGATGATCACGTCGAGAATGCGGCCGTCCTTGGTCATCCGCTGGGTTTCAATGGTGTCGTCCTTGTTTCTCAAAAGCCTTCGCAGATCATCGAGGGTCTGTTCTTTCAACCCGGGGGGGACAAAGGGGATGCTCTTTCCGATCAGTTCCTCCAGGCTCCATCCGAAGACCTCGGTAAATGCGGGATTGACGTAGGACACCTTGCCGGCCAGGGTAAATACCACCATCGGGTAGGGCACGAAGTCGAGGAGATTCCGCGTCCTCCTCCTCGCTTTTCTCCCCTTCTGGAATTCGGCTTCATACTGACGCTGGGCCTCCCTGAGCGCACTCCTGGTCTTATATTCCTGAGTGACGTCCCGGGCGATGCCGCGGAAGCCCATCTTCTGGCCTGCATGGTTTTTCATGAGATAGACGGAAAACTCGATGACCCTGGGACGGCCGTGGCGGTCATTTATCTCCCATACCAGGTTGGAAAACCCCTGATGGCTCACCCAGACCCGGTTCATGGCTTCTTGAAGCCTTCTCGCAGACCCCTCATCCATGAAACTGGTGAAATTCCGGTCTTGAATCTCTTCCCTCGTATATCCCAGGACCTGGCAGAAGGCGTTGTTAAACCCCCTGAGGTTTCCATCCGTATCTGTCTCATAAAACCCTTCGCCGGCCACTTCAATCATCTCGCGAAACGGGTGGACCGATGCCTCCCCTCCTTCCGGTGCAGCATTCATGATCTCTTGTTCCGATTCAGTTTCTTTCCTACGGGTCATATTTGGCCTCTTTCCCGTTCTGCAACCCCATTTTTGTCATTGACCCATTCGGTCACGTGATCCGGTTGGATTTGACATGGCCGACGGCCACCAGATAGAGGAGCCGGGATGCAGGGTTCAGACCCAGGAGGGCCGCCGCCTCCGTGTCATAAAATGCGCCGATACCACAACACCCGAGCCCCATGGCCTCGGCCATCAGATAGACCCTCTCTCCCATTTGACCGGCCGTCATCATTGCATACCGATATCCCCTCGGGCCCCAAATACGGTCAACTGTCTGAAGGTTGCTCAAAAAGACCACGTGAACGGCCGCCCGGGCCACCCACATCTGATCCAGACAGATATGCGCCATGCGGTCCAACAAGAAACCCTGACGGACCTGTGCCTGGGAGCGCGATCCAATATCCAGCAGGTAGAAACCGGGATCACAGCCTTCGGCGTTCCCCACGAGGAACCCGACCCCCAGGGATGGGTGCGGCCGAGGAGTATCTTCCCCATTCCCCCTATCCGGACTGGCGCAGATTCCGTTCAGCAAGGCTGTCAGGCAGTCCCTGGATATCGGCCTTTTCACAAAGTTACGCCTGGAACGGCGATGAAAGAGGGCCTCGGCATACCCCTCCTTCTCAGGCCATGGGTCAGGCGGATCATCCATCGGTTCCCACTTCTCCGGAACAGGGCACAGGAGGGAGATCATGGGGGGCACGGGTTCGGAATTCTGCACAACTGGAACCCCTGCCCGGTGAATCTCCCGCACCGCGGGGTAATCAATCTCTTTTTGGGAAACCCGGCTTGCATTCCGGATGAGATCGCCGGGATCATTGATTTCCTCTGCGCCTTGGCCGCCATATGCCGCTCTCCCCGGCGTCTTGCATATGGCCAAACAGACCTCTCTTTCTTCATCCACTCCCAGGAGACGATTGGTCCCGTCATCATCGAAATTCAGGGTGACGGCATTGGGAAATCCCAGCGACTTGAGGGCCAGGAGAAGATTCTCCAACAGGTGCCCGGCATCGAGCAGGTGATACCGGTAGGATCGTTCCCGGTATTTCCAGGCACTACGAAAGAATATGGCCGTGAGAAAGAACGTAAGGACCGGCACCCGGGTGTCAAGGATTTCTACTGCCTTTCCTGAAGACGCCGAGAAGTTCCCTTTCCTCACCGGGAACAGGCCGTGCCGGGCAATGGAAAAGTGATGGATCCCGTCCTGTACATGCGTAACGCCTGCCGTGGCCACATAGATTTCCACAGGATAGAGGGCGCCGGCCGAGGCCACATTCCGGTAATAGAAGTCGCCACCCGAATGCCGGGCCTTTGCCGTAAGGCTGTAGGTCAGGCGGAAGATTCCAGAAAGAGACTCCAGATCCATGTCCGTGGGTGCGAGAGCGATTTCAGGGTGTTTCAGGAGAGATGAGAGACGGGTTTCAGGCAGAGAAACATCTTTCGGAAGCAGGACAAGGTCACCCCCCGGATACTCCTTATAGACCGTGGGCTGATGTCCCCAGTCCAGATGGTGTCCCGTCATTTTTGCGCGGTCGTAACTGACACGCTGATGATAGGCAAACCCGGAAGTCTCCATACTGGATGCTCGTTGCTGGTTGGAGCGTAGCGAAAATCCCGTCTTCAGCGGGAATTCTGGATGCTGGATTCTGGTTTCTCTTCGCTGGGAACTGCCTACTCCTTCCTGCCTACTGCCTACTGCCTACTCTCTGTTCCCTGCGCGTTGCTCCCCGCTGCCTTTTACCTGCTCCCTGGGCCTCGCGCCTCCTCTCCTGCCCGGTTGCTTTGAGCTTCAGGCCCTTGCGCCTAACCCCTTGCGCCTAACGCCTTCCGCCTTGGACCCCTGTCTCACCGCCGGAAAAACGGATTGGACCTTCTCTCCCTTCCAATGGTGGTGTGGGGGCCGTGTCCCGGGTATACCCTAACATCATCGCCCAGAGGAAAAATCTTCTCCACCACGCCCTGTATCAGTTGATGGTGGTTGCCGCCGGGAAAATCGGTCCGTCCTATGGACCCTGCAAACAGGGTATCCCCGGTAAATACGGCGCCGGCCGTATGGAAACAGACCCCTCCCGGTGAGTGGCCCGGCGTGTGAATGACCGATATCTTGAACCGACCTGAAGAAATTTCCTGACCCTCCGCAAGATTTCCGTCCGGCCTGAACCCGAGGCCGCCTGCATCAAGGGGGTGGATCCATACCGGGGCCTTGGTTATTTCTTTCAACTCCCGGGCCCCGCCCACATGATCGATATGCCCGTGGGTGATGAGGATATATTGAATCGTGAGGCCCAGATGCGATATCTCTTTTACAATTCTAAAGACCTCATCCCCCGGGTCGATCACCAGACCCTCGCCGGTCTCTTTGTCGCCCAGGATGTAACAATTGGATTGATAAGGACCCACAGCCAGTTTTCGAAGCATGGCGCTCCCTCAATGTGAAAGGTGGGTTCCGGCGCACACCCCGCAACGGCGGCACTCTCCCACGTGACAGATCTCCGATTCTTCCGCCTTCAGGGCAAGATCATGTTCCATAACGAGGTGCCTTTTGGACACCCCGTTATGGATGAAATCCCATGGCAGGAGTTCCTCAATTCCCCTTGGCCGGTACACGTAAAAGTCAGGATTGATATTAACGAATTTCAGCGCCCGTGTCCAGTCCCCCCCTGACTGATGGGCCAGCAGCAGAATGGCGCCCACCCTCCGGTCTCCCATGGAGAGGAGGGTCTGGACATAGGCCCACCTCGGCACATCCAGACTTACATGGATGCCGCCGCCGGCCTTTGCCAGGGCCTTTTTCAACCATTTCTGTTTCTTTTTCAGCGATCCCGCCTCTTCCATCGGAAACCACTGAAATGGGGTAAAAGGCTTCGGCACAAAGCAATTCACACTGAGTCGGATTCGACCGATCCTCCCTCTGGCCGCAGATTCCTTGATCATGTGGTGCCTGATTCCCTTGACCAGTTCAACAATCTGACGGACGTCTTCATCCGTTTCCGTGGGGAGGCCGATTAGAAAATAGAGTCTGAGAGAAAAATCCTCGCTCCTGGATATCCTGCGGATTGTCTCGAAGATCTGCTCATTTGTGAGATGTTTGTTAATGACCCTGCGAAGCCTTTGAGAGCCGGCTTCCGGGGCGATGGTAATGGTTTTCTGCCCAGCGGATTTGAGGTTGTCCAGCAACCCCTGAGTCAGGGTCTCGGCCCTGAGGGATGAGACCGAGAACACCCCTCCCCGCTCGATGATCTGCGCCGTCATCGATTCTATCCCCGGGACGTCGGACACAGCCGGACTCACCAGGCCAACCCGGCCGGTTCGCGCCAATGCCTTCAGAACGGCTTCGCTGAGTTGTGATTCCTCATACTGCCTGGGGGGCCGATATGCAAATCCCGCGGCACAGAAGCGGCATGAGTGACCGCATCCCCTTCCCACCTCCACCAGGACCTTGTTGCTGAATTCCGTATTGGGGGTCGTGATAATCGATACGGGGGTTCCTTTCCCTGAAAATCCCCCATGAGGAGACCGGGGGACCCGGATTTTTTCAGGGATGTGATCCTCTACCGGCAAAAAGGTCTTCAGGGTCCCATCTTCGTGGTATTCAGCCCGGTAGAAGAGGGGGGCGTAGAGGCCGGGGACATTCCTGGCCAGACGGACCAAGATCTCTTTTCTGGCGCGCTTCTCCCTGTACAATTCCAGGAAGAAATTCATAAATACATCTAAATTGGCTTCGGCCTCACCGATCAGGAAGATGTCTATGAAAAGGGAAAGGGGTTCCGGATTCAGAAATGTGGTCACTCCCCCGGCCATGACCAGGGGCGTGGCGTCCGTTCTTTCCTCCGTGAACAGGGGGATCCCTCCCAATTCCAACATCTGAAGGACATTGGGGTAGTCATTTTCAAATGAGAGAGAAAAGGCGACAAGGTCAAATTCACATAGCGGCCTCTGCGACTCCAATGAAAGGAGCGGCTTTCCCGATCGAAGATAGAGGGACATTTCTTGACCTTCGGGCAGGAAAACCCGCTCTGCAACCACGTCTGATCTCTGGTTCAACAGACCGTAGACAATCTGAAACCCCAAATTGGACATGCCCAGGCGGTAAAAATTGGGGTATGCCAGGGCGATGGATCGTTTCCCCCCCCAATCCTTTCTTATTGCACCGGTTTCCTCTGCCAGTCGGGCCCGGTAGAGGGAGACAATGTCCCTTGGTGCGGTCAATCGGCTTTTGCCCTCATGAATGTCGGGTAATCCAGATTTTCCTTAAAACGAAATTTGTCGAAAAAACTTTTCCTCTCCTGCTTATCAGGTTCTTCTTTGGATGATTCGGAGGTGACCTGTTTCTCTCTTAAGAATGTGGGGGTGTCCAGATTGACGCCATTCTTCCTCACTGTCCAGCTCTCTTCAATATCCTCGGCGGTTACATCTCTCAGCCTCACCACGTTGTCATACTCTGGAGGCGGGTTTTTGACCGTATCCTTGACCACGGCCCTGAGATAATTCCGTTCCTGCGGCATCTCATGAGCGTCAATTCCGGTGGCGATAACGGTTATCTGGACCTCGTCTTTCAGGGTATCGTCCAGGACCATTCCCCAGAAAACCTCCGCGTTCTCATTGACTTCGTTCTTGATGTAATTGGATGCGGCGTCCACTTCATCCATGGTCATGTCCGAAGGTCCGGTGATGTTCATGAGAAGTCCTTTGGCCCCCTCAATGGAGATATCCTCCAACAGGGGACTGTTGATGGCCTTCTGTGCCGCCTCACATGCCCTGTTTTCACCGCTCGCTCTCCCCATGCCCATTAAGGCCGTCCCCATCTGTTCCATGACCTTTTTCACATCGGCAAAATCCAGGTTGATGAATCCGCGGCTCATAATAAGATCCGCGATCCCCTTGACCGCCTGGAGGAGGACTTCATCCGCCTTTACAAAGAGGTCTTTCAGGGGCGTCGCCTTATCTCCCAGACTCTTGAGCCGTTCATTGGGAATGATGATCAGGCTGTCCACCTGTTTTTTAAGCGCTTCAATGCCCTCCATGGCCCTTTTCATTCGCGGATCGCCTTCAAATCTGAAGGGCTTCGTCACCACCGCCACGGTTAACGCACCATTCTCCCTGCTGAGACGAGCCGCCACCGGAGAAGCGCCGGTCCCTGTACCGCCACCCATTCCCGCGGCGATAAAGACCATATCGGAACGATCCAGTGCATCTCTGATTTCGGTGACGCTCTCCTCCGCCGATGTCCTCCCGATCTCAGGGTCAGCCCCTGCCCCGAGTCCCTTGGTGATGGAAGGGCCCAACTGGATCTTCTGTGAGCAGAGGGATTTCTCCAGGTCCTGGGAGTCGGTATTCGCCACAATGAAGTCGACGCCCCCCAGGTCGGAACTGATCATGTTATTAATGGCATTTCCCCCGGCACCTCCGACACCCAAAACCTTAATCTTGGCATGGTAGCCTCCCCTTTCCACTTCATCCACAAATTCAAATTTCATCATGTCCCTCCTTTTCCTGATTACTGGTTCCACATTTCCAAACCCTCAACCCGCCAATCCTTCAATCCTCCAATTCATCAATTCCTGAATCCCTCAATTCCTCAATCCCTCAATCCCTAAATCCCTCAATTCGTTCTTACACAATATCCTTGAACCACCTTTTCATCCTCGCCATTACCAGATTGAAAATATTGGAATCCCGGATCCGGAATTTCCTTTTCCGCTTACTGTTTTTCGCCCCATACAGGACGAGCCCCACCGCGGTGGCATACATCGGTTTATTGACCAGGTCTCCAAGCCCTTCCACCCCCTGGGGATATCCGGCCCGGGCCGGCGCATTGAATATCTGTTCGGCCATTTCGCTGATTCCCGGGAGTTCTGCGGAGCCTCCTGTCACCACCACGCCCGATCCGAGAAGGTCCTCGTAACCTGTCCCCGCCAGCTCCCCGTAAATAAGAGAGAAAATCTCTTCCACCCTCGGCTCCAGGATCTCTCCCAGGATCTGTCTGGAAAGGGTCCTCGGCTTCCTTCCGCCCACACCCGGTACCTCGATGGTTTCATCCCTGCCGATCAGCGATGACAGGGCACATCCATATTTAATCTTGATCTTTTCCGCCTCCAGCTTGGGAGTTCTCAGGCCCACGGCGATGTCATAAGTCAGGTTATCCCCGCCTAAGGCCAGAACCGCCGTGTGCTTGATGGCGCCCCTGGAGAACAGGGCCATATCGGTGGTTCCACCGCCGAAGTCAATCAGCGCGGCCCCTAGATTCCGCTCCTCCTTGGTAAGGACGGCCTCGCTGGAGGCCAGGGATTCGAGCACAATATCATATACATCCAGACCTGCTTTATTGGCGCATTTGATGATGTTCTGGGCAGAGGTCACCGCGCCGGTCACGATATGGACCTTTGCTTCCAGACGCACGCCGGCCATCCCGAGAGGATCCATGATGCCGTCCTGGTCGTCCACGATAAACTCCTGAACCAGAGTATGGATGACCTCCCGATCCATCGGGATGGCGACCGCGCTCGCTGCCTCGATCACCCGCTCGATGTCCTTCTTGGTGACCTCCTTCTCTTTAAGGGCAATAACGCCCGGGGTATTGAATCCCTTGATATGCCCCCCGGCGATACCCGCATAGACCGAACTTATCTCACAGCCGGCCATGGTTTCGGCCTCTTCGATGGCCTCTTTGATGGAATTCACCGTGTGTTCGATATTGATAACGACTCCCTTTCTAAGCCCATCGGAAGGGTAACTTCCCATTCCGATGATCTCTACGGTATCATTCCGAACTTCGCCCACCACTGCACAGATCTTGGTTGTGCCGATATCCAGGCCTACAATGATTTCTCCTGCCATCTTGTCGTCACCTCACTCCCCTGCCGCCCGCATAGCGCACGGAGCAAAGCGCATAGCGTAAATTGTAATCTTTGATCAATATGCCCCGCCCTTTTGTTACGGAACAGGGCACATCAACCGTTTTTAAAAGAGACCACCGCGCCATCCATGTAGTTGAGGTTAATACGGGTTACCAGATCAATCTTCCCGGACTGATTCAGGTGTTCGGCCACCTTTTTCAACCCATCCATCTTGTCGGCCAATTCGTTCCACATAAAGGTCACCTCCGCCTTTACCTGATTGAAATAGAGGGACATGGCCCCGTTCTTTCTTACGTGGATCTCTCCAAGCTCCGACACGGACCAGGGACCTTTTTCAGGCGCCAGGACCTTGACTACGTGGATCGCCTGCCTCAGTTCCTCCCGAACCTGCACATCGTCCGTGGAAAGGCCTGTAATGACCGGAAAGTCCATGTCGTCGGATTCGGAAATCCGTTTAAATATCTCACCCCATTGATTGACATAATAGAGGTCATCCATGCGCGCCAGTGCAGCGGGGATCTGTTTTTCCACCTCCACCACCAGCGTATGGGGAAACCGCCTTTCCAGTTTCACCGCGCGAATCCAGGGGTGGGACTCCATTTTTCGTTTCAGTTCATACAGGTGAAGGCTCAAGAGGCCCTGGCCGTCATCCAGTCCGCACGCCTGGATCAGTTCATCTCTCATTTTCGGGTCGGCCCCGCTCATTTCCACATGTTCGAGCCTCATGTAGGGAGAGCTGAGCAGATAATGATAAAGAGAGAGAAAACAGATGCTGACCACCGTGATAACCCCCAGAAAGAGACCCCCCTTCAAGATGCCGGACCCGATCACGCCAAGGCGCGACAGGATCACGTCCCCTACGGAAGTCCTCCTTTCGCCTCCCCTTTTCATGAAAGATCCTCCCATCAAGACTGGCCCCTATTCAAGGCTGACTTTTAAAGATCGGAGATGGATCCGTCAGGAGATAAAGGCATCCTGTTCCGCCCGATCGCCGTCGGCCGGATCTCCCACCACGCGTATCTCCGGTTTAAGCGCTATGCCCGCCGTTCTCATGACCGCCTCCCTGGCTGCATTCATGAGGGACAGGATATCAGCTGCCGTGGCCCCCCCCGTATTGACAATAAAATTCGCGTGCTTGTCTGAGATCATGGCGCCTCCGAACCGTTTCCCCTTAAGACCCGCCTTCTCGATAAGCCGCCCCGCATAGTCATTGGGCGGATTTCTGAAAACAGATCCGGCACTTGCATGTTCAAGCGGCTGCAATGCCTTTCGTCTCTGGAGATAGCCGCTGATTCTCCCTGCCACGTCCTTTTCAGTCGCCCGATTCAGCCGAAAACCGACCTGCGCAATAATCGCCCCCTTTTGCATATCCAGGGCCCGGTATGAAAAGGTGAGCCGGGATCGATCGACCATGTGAAGCTTTCCATGTGAATCGACCTCCCTGATCTCCCTGACCCAGGCCCCGATCTCATGTCCAAAGGCGCCCGCGTTCATGACTACGGCACCCCCGACCGTGCCGGGGATCCCGGCCAGAAACTCCAACCCTGAGAGGCCCCTTCTTCTGCACCAGATCAGGAGATCGACAATGGAGAGGCCCGCTCCGGCGAGGATATCGGTCCCATCCGGCTGTCTCCATTCGATCCGGTCGAGATCCCCGGAAAGAAGGATGACCACGCCTCTGATGCCGCCGTCCCTGACCAGCAGATTGCTCCCCCTACCCATCACCAGATAAGGGATCTCTTCCCTGACCAGGAAGGGAAGTATCCGCCGGAGGTCTTCCAGATCCGGCGCTTCATAGAGGGCTTCGGCATTTCCCCCCACCCGGAAGGTGGTGCGCCGCCTCATGGGTGAATCAAATTGGATCCGTCCGGCGGCCATTCGGAGCAGTTCGGTTTTTTGTCTTGCATCCATGGTTCATTGCCTGTGCCCCTGATCAGGCGCCTAAGGCTTCAAAGAGCCGGTCCCCTTCCCGGTGTATATTGCCGGCCCCGAGGGTCATCACCAGATCCCCCGGCCTCACCAGATTGATGAGGGTGGGAACGATGTCTTCCTGGGCCGGGCAGTGGATGACGTCCTTATGGCCGTGGTCCCTGATGCTCTGGGCCAGCCGCTCTGCCGTGACCCCCTCGATCGGTTTTTCTCCTGCCGGATAGATAGGGGACACCACAAGGATATCCGCATCATTAAAGGAGATGGCAAAACGGTCCAACAGGGCCCGGGTCCGTGTGTATCGGTGGGGCTGGAAGGCCACCACCAAGCGTCTGTCGGGCCAGCATTCCTTGACCGTCTTCAGGGTCGCCATGATTTCCGTGGGATGATGTCCATAGTCATCTAGAAGGAGGATGCCTTTCTTTTCTCCTTTCACCTGGAACCGCCGGGATAATCCCCCCAGGGCCTTGAGACCCTCCTTGATAACCTCGATCTCCAACTCCAATTCAAGGCCCACGGCAGCGGCGGCCAGGGCGTTCAGCACATTGTGCTCTCCGGGTATCCCGACGGTCAGCCTCCCCATTGAACGCCCATGGTAGAGGACCTCAAGGGAGGTGCCCCACTGCTCCTTTTCCAGGTCCTTCCCTTGAAGATCCGCCTGCGGGCTCATGCCGTAGGTCAGGCATCTCTTTCGAAGCCGGGGGATGACGGATTGGATTTCCTCATTATCCAGGCAGAGGATCGCCGTGCCGTAAAACGGGACCTTATTGATGAAATCGATGAAGGTCTGCCGAATGGCCGCCATATCCCCGTAGTGGTCCATATGCTCATGATCGATGTTGGTAACCACGGCAATGGTGGGGGACAAGGCCAGAAAGGATCCGTCGCTTTCATCGGCCTCGGCAACCAGGATATCCCCCTGTCCTAATTTGGCATTGGACCCGCCCCAGATATCGAGCCTCCCCCCGATCACCACGGTGGGGTCGAGTTGACCGCATGTCAGAATAGAGGCGACCATGGATGTGGTAGTGGTCTTGCCATGGGCTCCGGCAATGGCCACACCATGCTTGAGCCGCATCAGTTCCGCCAGCATCTCGGCCCTGGGGATGACGGGGATATGACGATCCCTCGCCTCTGAAAGTTCGGGGTTGTCGGTGGTTACGGCCGAGGAATACACCACCACATCGGCCCCCTCGATGTAATCCTGGTGATGACCTTCAAACATGGTCCCTCCAAGATCTGCAAGGCGCCTGGTGACGTTCGTGGCCCTCAGGTCGGATCCGCTGACCTCATAGCCCAGGTTGATGAGGAGTTCGGCCAGCCCGCTCATGCCGATGCCGCCGATCCCCACAAAATGGATATGTTTTACCTTCCCGAACTGCGTCATGGCTCACCATTTTGCATTCATTAATTTAGGCATTCCGGTTCACTTCAGAAACTTAGCTCATCTCCACCAGCTGGTCCACTATCGTCTCTGCCGCGTCGCGCCTGCCGATCTGACGGGCCCGCTCGCCCATCTCCTGAAGGGCGCGTCGATCATCCATAAAACGTGTCAATGCATCGGCCAGCCTTTCGGCATCCAGCCCTTCCTGGAGCATCATTTCAGCGCCCCCTTTCCGGACCAGGGCGCTTGCATTGATCTCCTGGTGACGGTTGGTAGCATACGGGTAAGGGATCAGGATCGAGGGCTTTCCCAATGCGGCCAGTTCAAAAATGGTGCTGGCCCCTGCCCTGCTTACCACCATGTCCGCCCGGCTGTAAGCCGTGGCCATATCGGCAATGAACGGCGCGATCTCCCCTTCAAGTCCCCTGGTGCGGTAATCCGCCACGACCCTCCCGTAGTCCGTTTCTCCGGTCTGGTGAATGACCGAGATCTTTCTGCCCCGTGCTTTCAGACACTGGAGGGCCTCCGCAAATATGCGGTTGACGGCCTGTGCCCCCTGGCTTCCCCCCACTACCATAACCGTGAAGACATCCTCCCCTTCATGCCGCATCTCGCGCACCGAAAAGAGTTCATCCCGCACCGGATTGCCGGTAAGAATCGTCTCCTTATTTTTGAAAGCGGACCTGCTTTCCTCAAATGAGATAAAAATGCGATCCACTATCCGGGAGAGGAGCCGATTCGTCACCCCGGGATATGAATTCTGTTCATGGATGGCCGTAGGGATCCCCATCCATTTGGCTGCCGTGCACAGGGGCCCGGCCGAATATCCCCCCACGCCGAGGGCGACGGAGGGCGAAAAGCGCCGAATGATGAGGCCTGACTGGAAGATACTCTTGGGAAGCCTGAGGGCCACCGGAAGCCCTTTTTTCCAGCCCCGCCCCTTGATCCCTTCCACGTCGATGGAAACCGCCTCAAACCCGGCGCGGGAAAGTATGGCTGTCTCCATCCTCCTTCCACCGACCACAAAGAGGACCTCCGCGTCCCGCATCCGCGCCTTCACGGCCCTCGCCACCGCGATCCCCGGGAAGAGATGCCCCCCTGTGCCCCCGCCGGCGATGATCAGACGAAATCCCGATGGGTGTTTCCGTTCATCATGCTCCATGTGAGAACCTTTTTCTGAGACGATTCACAATAGGCCCTGACTTCTAACCCTGGAACTCCAATTGCAAATCCCTCCTTCTCGTCAACTCCTCGCTGAAATATTCAATAACACCCCGATGCTCGCCAGGGTAATCAACAGAGACGAACCGCCATAACTGATGAGGGGGAGAGTCAGCCCCTTTGTGGGGAGGAGACCCATGACAACCCCCATATTAATCAACACCTGGAGCCCGATAAAGGAGGTCAGACCGACCGCCAGATAGGTGCTGTAGAGGTCCTTGGCCTTGAGCGCCGTCCGTATCCCCCCCGTGATGAGGAGCCCGAACAGGACAATAACGGCCGCAACCCCCACCAGGCCCAATTCTTCCCCGATAATGGAGAGGGCAAAATCCGTGTGGGGTTCCGGCAGATAAAAAAGTTTTTGTTTACTGTTGCCCAGACCCGCCCCGAAAATTCCCCCGGATCCAAACGCCAGGAAGGAATGTATGATCTGGAAACCGATCCCCCTGGGATCTTCCCACGGGTTCATGAAGGCCAGCCACCGCTTGACCCGATAGTCCGCCTGCCAGACCAGCCAGATAAGCACCGGCGCGGAGAGCAACAGGATGGAAAAGAGCTGATACATCCTGACCCCCCCCACGAACAGGGCGATCAGGACCCACCCCCCGATGATCACCGCCGATCCCAGATCCGGCTGGAGAAGAATAAGCCCAATGAACAGCCCGGCGACCAAAAGGTGCGGCAGGAGGCCCCTGGAAAATGTCCCCATGTCTTTTCCTTTCTTGGACATGGAGTAGGCCATAAACACGGCTAAAGAGAACTTCGCCAGTTCAGACGGCTGAAACGAGACGCCTCCAAGGCCTATCCACCGGCACGCCCCTCCCACCTTGCGGCCCAGGCCGGGGACCAGAAGAAGGGCCAGGAGGGAGATACTGATCAGGAGCAACGGGTAAACCAGTTTCCCGTACAGGGTACAGGGGATATATCGCATCAAGACCATCAGAACGATCCCGATGGTACAGAACAGGACCTGTTTCTTAAGGTAGTAATAGCTGTCGCCCAGGCGATGTTCCGCCAGATTGGAACTGGCGCTGTACACGGCAATCAGGCCCAGGGTGATCAGAAGGATGGCGGGGATCAAGATCATGTAGTCATACCCCGAATCTGAACTCTTTTTTTCAGCCATGAACAAGCCCCTTCACTGCGGCCTTAAACATATCGCCCCTGTGCCGATAATCGGAAAACATATCAAAACTGGAGCATGCCGGCGCCAGGAGAACCACGTCACCCGGTTCTGCCATGGAAAAGGCCTTGGCCACGGCATCCTCCATATGATCGGCAAGTGTACAGGGAACGGCGTCCTCAAACGCGTCCGCCAACAGTCCCTTGGCCTCTCCCAAAAACACAGCGCCTTTTAACCTCCCCGGGGCCGCCCCCACCAAAGGTCCGTAGTCCGCCCCCTTATGGCGTCCTCCTGCAATCAGTATCAGGGGATCGTCAAAACTGGCGATGGCCCGCCTGGCCGCGTCTACATTGGTGGCCTTTGAGTCATCGTAGAATCGAATGCCGTCCACCTCGCCTGCGAACCCGATCCTGTGCGGAAGCCCCTTGAACCGGTCGATGGTGTCCTGAATGACCCCGGCATCTATGCCGAGGACCATACCCACCAGGACGGCTGCCAGGAGGTTCTCCTGGTTATGAAGACCGGGCAGGGCAAAATGGTCCAGGGAAAAACAGTGTGTCGGTCCCCCGGTAAGCCCGGCCCTCACGGTCCCCTCCTCTAAGAAGGCGTTGAGTTCCCGTCTCCGGCCGAGGCCGTATCGAAGCAGGCTGACCCCTGAGGCAGGACAGAGGGAAGAGAGTCTCCGGTCGTCGTCATTGAGTATCAGGTAGTGTCCCGGGCCTTGATTCTCATATATTCTCAGCTTTGATCGAACATAGGCCTCCACATCGGCGTACCGGTCCAGGTGGTCGGGCGTGATGTTCAGGATGACGGAAATGAAGGGGCAGAAGGTCTGGATGGTATCCAGTTGAAAGCTGCTGACCTCCACCACCAGATAGTCCGCCTCCTGTTTCCCGGATGCATAAGCCATGAGCGGGGTACCGATATTGCCCCCCACAAAGACTTTCAAACCGGCATTCTTCAGCAGCTCGCCCACCAGCGCAGTCACCGTTGTCTTTCCGTTGGTGCCGGTCACGGCAATGATGGGGGTATGGATGAAACGGCTCGCCAGCTCCATTTCGCCGATCACAGGGATGTTTTTCCTGGCTGCCGATCGGATCAGGGGCATATCATGGGGCACGCCGGGGCTCACGATGATCGTATCTGCCGTTAAGAAGGTCTCTTTTTGATGCCCCCCTGTCTCCAGTTCGATCCCAGATTCTATGAGTTCCTCCACCATGGCAGGGTCCAGGGCAGAAGTATTCTTCATGTCGCTGACTGTCACGCGGGCCCCTTGTTGCGTCATCCATCGCGCGGTCCAGATTCCTGATATCCCCAGACCCACAATTAACACCTTGTCTCCGGGACCCGTAGATAGGGGAGAGGGAACCTTGAATTTTTGGACCGGGGCCTTTGCCATCTTCTTACCTCAACTTCAGCGTGCCGATGGAAAGGAGGGCCAGAATGATGGCAATAATCCAGAATCGGACAATCACCTTTGGCTCAGGCCACCCTTTCAACTCAAAATGGTGGTGGATGGGCGCCATGCGGAAGATCCGCTGTCCCCCCGTCAATTTGAAATAGGCCACCTGAAAGATGACGGACAGGGCCTCAAACACAAACAGGCCGCCCACCAGGATGAGCACCAGTTCCTGTTTGGTGATGACGGCGATGGTGCCCAGGACGGCCCCTAACGGCAGGGAACCCACGTCCCCCATAAAGATCTCCGCGGGATAGGCATTGTACCAGAGAAACCCGAGTCCGGCCCCCACCAGGGCGCCGCAAAGAACCGATACCTCACCGACCCCGGGGATGTACGGGATCTGAAGATAGGAGGCGATCTTGATATTTCCGGTCAGGTAGGCAAAGACCAGGTAACTGGCAAAGGCCACAATGAGGGGACTGATGGCCAGACCATCCAGCCCGTCTGTCAGATTGACGGCATTGGATGTCCCCACGATAATGAACAGGGCAAAGAAGATATAGCCGAGCCCGAGATCGGGTGAGATGTTTTTCAGAAAAGGAATATTGAGATGAGAATCAAAGCCTGGATGTAGATAGAGGATCAGGACCACAAGAAAGCCGCCGAATATCTGGAGTGAAAACTTGACAGCGGCCCTCAGGCCCCGGCTGTTCTTTCGGGATACCTTCAGATAATCATCTGCAAAGCCGATAGCCCCGAAGAAAAGGGCCACGAATATGACGAGCCAGATATAGAGATTGACCGGATCCGCCCAGAGGAGCGTCGTGAAGACGATTGTCGGAAGGATCAGGCATCCCCCCATGGTCGGGGTCCCTGCCTTGGATTGATGATCCGGGGGCCCATCGTCCCGAATCTGCTGTCCCACCTGCATGGCCTTGAGCCTCCGGATGACCCAGCCCCCGAAGATAAAACAGATCACCAGGGCGGTCAGACTGGACAGGATGGTCCTGAAGGTAATATACCTGAAGACATTCAGCCACGACAGCTCGGTATGGAACAGATAGATAAGCTTATAGAGCATGGTTGGGCGTCCTTTTTATCCCTGTGCAATGACCTCCCGGGTCTGTTTGCCTCCGACCCGATGTACCTCGCCGCCGGTGGCGGAAAGCACTACACTCAGGAAGCTCTCCATGCCGAAGGGTTTGAAAAGACGGGTCACCACGTCGGATATTGCCGGATCCGACAGCCTCTGGTCTGAGGGATCCCCCGTCATGATAATGACCTTTTCGCTGCGACCCGTCCTTTTCATCCGCTTTAACATGGCCAGTCCGTCCAGTCTGGGCATGTTGATGTCGGTGACCACCAGGTCAAAACAGTCCTTTTCAAGTTGGTCCAATGACTCTTGTCCGTCTCTTGCCAGGCTGACCTCAAAGCCCTGGCTGAGCAGGACTTCCGACAACAAAAACCGGATTCCCTTCTCATCATCTACCACCAGCACCTTCTTTGCGGCATTCATTGACGCCTTCCCTCCCCTTTTGTTCAGCCCCATCCCTGTCAGACGGGCTGCGATACTTTTCTTCCCATGGGACAGATTCTCAGCGCGAAGCGCCCCTCCCCAAAACCTCAGCCCCATGCCTATGTGGCATCGGCTCTCCTGCGCAACCCCTCGACCACTTTCTCAAGCTGCATCCTCCGTGAGCCTTTCAGAAGAATCAGGTCTCCCTTGGACATCACATGGCCGATTTCCTGTATCATCTCATCGTGGGTGGCTACGATCTTCAAACGATCCTTGGGCATGCCGGCCGTAAGGGCCCCCTCCACCATATCCCGGGCATGAGGGCCCATGGCAAAAAACCAGGAGGCCCCTCCTGCCGCAATCCCGCGGCCGGCCTCCCTGTGGGCGTGAATCGCGGCATCTCCGAGCTCCAGCATTTCCCCTAAGCCCACGATGATCCTCCCGCCCTCCTCCACCAGCGATCCCACCGATTCGATGGCCGCGCCGAGGGAGGCAGGATTGGCATTGTACGTGTCGTCTACCAGACGTATTCCCCCCGCAAGGGACATCACCTCGAACCGGCCCCGGATGGCTGAAAACGCTGCCAATCCCCTTATGATGTGTTCCTCCGGTTCATTCAAACTGAGAGCAACGGCAGCTGCGGCCAGGGCATTTTTCAGATGATGCATCCCCGGTATCCCGATCCGCACCGGCCAGGCAGCGCCGCAATATTCCAGCGAGAACCGGCTGCCCACGGATCCTTCATTTTCAATGGAGGTTGCCCTGACATCATTTCCTTCCCCGAGGCCGAAGGTTAATTTCGGCTTTGAAAAGAGGGCGGCCCTCCGCATGAGGGGGGCATCGTCGCCGTTCAGGATCATCAGACCCTCGGATGACATCCTCTCCATCATTTCTGTTTTTGCCCGTGCAACGCCGTCCAGGTCCGACACCCCTTCGAGATGGGCCATGCCCACGTTGAGGATAACCCCCACATCCGGATCTGCGATGTCGGTCAACCGGGCGATTTCGCCGGGATGGTTCATCCCCATTTCCAGGACGGCAAACTCATGCGCCCTGTCCAGTTGAAGGAGCGTCAGCGGCAGGCCGATAAGGTTATTGAAGTTCCCGCGGTTTTTGAGGGTCCTGTGACCCAGTTCGAGGATGCCCGCCGTCATTTCTTTGGTGGTGGTCTTGCCTGAACTCCCCGTAATTCCCACGACCTTGACCCTGTAACGGCGGCGCCACCACGCGGCCAAGTCGCCCAGGGCCTTCAATGTATCCTCCACTGAAATGACCGTCCGGTCCGGGAAGGCGGACCGGTTCGCATCTACATCCTTGCCGGGATATTCCGATTTCAGCCAACGGCCGGCAACCACAACGCCGCACGCACCCTTTTCCAGGGCCTTCTGAACAAAGTCATGTCCGTCATAGGTTTCGCCGTTCAAGGCCCAGAACAGGTCGCCTTTTCCGATGGTTCTCGAATCGGTGCTGATCCCCGTAAGAACGGTTTCCGGAACCCCTGAAATCAGGAGCCCGCTGATAGGGTCGAGGATCTCCTTCACCGTTATGTTTCCCCAGCCGGCCGGCATGTCTTCCTCATTAGGACTGGATGCGGGTTTCTCCAAATTTGAAGCTACCTGAGCCTTTTTGCGCATTTTTCCCTGCACTTTGCTCCCTGCTCCCTGCACTTTGCTCCCTGCTCCCTGCTCCCTGCTCACCCGTCCCCGGACTCATTCGCCGCCTCTGCGGCCACCAGGCGATCGTCGAAAGGCCTCTTTTCGTGGCCGATGATCTGGTAGGTCTCATGACCCTTTCCCGCGATCAGAACCGCATCCGCCCTATCCGCCATTTTAACCGCCCTCCGGATGGCCTGTTCACGATCCAGATCGAGCACATATTCCCGGATTCCCGATTCAATGACCCCCTTTTCGATCTGGGCCGCGATCGCTGCCGGATCTTCGGTGCGCGGATTGTCCGAGGTGATGAAGACCCTGTCGCTCCCCATCCCCGCAACACGCCCCATCTCTCTGCGTTTTCCCCTGTCCCTGTCGCCGCCGCACCCGAAAACCGTGATCACGCGACCGGTTGTCAGCAATCTGACCGCATTCAGCGCCTTCAGGAGTGCGTCCGGCGTATGGGCGTAATCGACCACGATAGCCAATGCACGTCTGTTTCTCACCATTTCAAGGCGGCCTGGAACCCCTGTCAGTCGACCGAGACCCGAGGCTATGGCATTAAGGTCGATGCCCGTGGCCAAGGCGGCCCCGGCCGCAGCCATGATATTGTAGATGTCGTGCGCCCCGATGAGGGGGGAGACGATATCTATTTCACCGGCCGGGGTAATGAGTCTGGCTTTCAGGCCGCCCCTGCTGAGGTGGACGTCATCGGCCCGTATCTGACACCTTCCCTCCACCCCGTAAGTGGTGACACCGGCCTTTGTCAGCCGGATCAGCTCCCGGCCTTTGGGATCGTCGACATTGATCACCGCGTGAGCAGGACTGTATTCCTCCCGTTGTCCGGAGGACCTGAAAAGCCGCGCCTTTGCCTCGAAATAGGCCTCCATGGACCGATGGTAATCGAGATGGTCCCTGGACAGGTTGGTAAAGACGGCCACCTGAAAGGGGCAGTCCCTGACCCTTCCCTGATCCAGGGAATGGGAAGAGACTTCCATCACCACATCGGTAACCCCGCTGTCCTTCATACGCCGCAGGGTCTGCATCAAATCGAGCGATTCGGGCGTGGTTACCGGCGCTTCCAGGACCTGGCCCGAGAATCGATAATTGATTGTCCCTATGATCCCCGGCTGTTTTCCTGCGGCAACGAGAATTGATTCCAGCAGGTACGCGGTGGTGGTCTTCCCGTTGGTACCGGTAATGCCGATCAGATTCATTGTTTTGAAAGGGGCGTCAAAAAACCTGACCGCCAGCCGGGACAATGCCCTGCGCGCGTCCGGGACCTGAATCATGGGGAGCCGGTTCTTCTGCTCTCCACCATCGGGAGAAAGGGGCAGTTCCGATACCACTCCGGCCGCCCCCCTGGAGACCGCATCCCCGATGTACGCATGGCCGTCCTGCCGATGCCCTCGAAGCGCGACGAACAGGTTCCCCGGCCGTACCCGTCGGGAATCATAGGCGATCCCGGATATCTCCGGATCCTGATCGCCCTGAAACTCCCGGATAGTCATCCCCTCGATAAGTTCCCTTAATCGCATGCGGCCCTTTCTGAAACACACGGCAGGGAGGATCTGAAACAGGAAAGGGGTGTCACCGGAAATACCATTGTCAAGACTGTCCCGGCGGATTGAACTTTACGGTCACGGTGCCCACCTTCTCCAACGGGGATCCGGCTTCCGGCGTCTGGGCTACGGCCAGGCCCGATCCTTCCAGGCACACCTTGAGGCCCAGTTTCCTCCCTCTCTTCAGCACCTCCCTCATTCCCATACCCTTGAAATCGGGGAGAAGGCCCTCCAGCAGGTGATCGGCAAGATCTCTCACCGCGGGAGACTCGGGCCGATTGCCCGCATCTTCAGAAGCATCCGTCGATCCCTTTTCGGGCTCGGCGGTTGCGAGAAGGGCGGGTTGAGGATTGACCCTCAGGTGATTGAGGGTCCACGATCCCACCTCGCTGAATACCGGTCCCGCCACCAGCCCCCCGTACACCACCCCTTTGGGTTCATCTATCAATACGGAAATCAACAACCTGGGTCGATCGGAGGGGACAAACCCCACAAAGCTGGCGATGTATTTGCTCCTGGAATACCGTTTCGTACTCGGGTCGACCTTCTGCGAGGTGCCCGTCTTTCCAGCTACCTTGAATCCGCTTATGGCGGCCCTTTCAGCGGTTCCTTCGCTCCCCGAAACACCTTCCAGAATGCTGGTGACGGTCTTGGCAGTCCGGGCGGAAATGACCCGTCTCACGACCTTGGGTCGGGTCTCTTCAATCACGCGGCCTGTTTCATCAACAATCTTCTGGACAACAAAGGGTCGCATCAGATTTCCTCCATTTGCAATGGCCGACATGGCCATGGCCAGTTGTAAAGACGTGGCGGTCATCCCCTGCCCGAAAAAAAGCGTTGCCTGATCGATCGTCTTTGCCTTTTCCGGCGACCGGATAAATCCCTGTCGCTCCCCCAGCAGATCGATGCCGGTCTTCTCGGAAAACCCGAATCGCTTCAGATAATCGCAAAACCTTGCATATCCCAGTTTCTGACCGATCTTGATCGCTCCGATATTGCTGGATTGAACAACGATGTCCGAAACGGTCAATCTGCCGTGCTTGTGGGTATCATGAACCACCCTTCCGCCGACCTTGTATTTTCCTTCTTCGCAATAGAACTCTGTACGCGGCGTCACCACAGACGCATCCAGGGCCGCGGAAACCAGGAATGCCTTGATGGTGGACCCCGGCTCAAAACAGTCGGTAAGGATCCGGTTCCTCCAGTGATCCGGGCTGTATTTGGAGAAGTGATTCGGGTTAAACTCCGGGACCACGGCCATTGCCAGGATCTCACCGGTCTTAGGGTTTACGACCAGGCAGTGTCCCCCTCTGGCGCGGCTCTTAGTCACCGCCGCCTTCAGGGCCTCCTGGGCCTTGTACTGGATATCCTTGTCAATTGTGAGCGTCAGGTGGTGCATCCCCTGATCGAAAGGGGCGGGTCGGCTGGTGGCAAAGGGCCTGCCCAGGGCATCGCGCATCCATATCAGCCGGTGCGGGGCCCCCTTCAAAGGGGCATCATATTTTCTTTCCAGCCCTTCCAGCCCCTGATTGTCGGTCCCGGCAAAACCGATCAGGTGGGCCCCGGTTTCTCGACCCGGATAGTACCTCCTGGACTCAGTGGTGACGCCGAGCCCCGCTATCTTAAGGTCCGCCACCTGCCGGGCCTGATCAGGGGGTATTTTCCGTTTTATCCATTCAAATGATCGATTGCCCTTAAGAACCGCGAAGATACCGGCCTCATTTTCATTCAGGATCCGGGATAGACTTCTGGCGGCCGTTTTCTTGTCCTTGATTTGCCTGGGGTGCGCAAAAACCGACCCTACCTGGACACTGAGGGCCAACTCATTGCGTTCTCTGTCATAAATAGTCCCGCGGTCGGGAGGGAGTTGGGTAGTACCGACAATGCCATTTTCGGCGGTACCCCGTAGAAAGTCTTTTTCAATGACCTGGAGCTGATAGGCCCTGGCGAATATTGTCCCGAAACCAAGGAGAAAAAAAACAGCGATCACATAAATGCGAAATCGAATCCATTTTTTTTCCTTAACCTTCATGGCAACATGATAATCTGATCAGGTGCGGGTTGTCTGAGTCCTAATTCTTTGACCGCCTTGGATTCCAGGTTTTGAGGGGACCGCAACAGGGCAAGTTCAAGCCGCAGTTTACGGTTGATCTCTTTTAGCCGCATTTCCTCTTTTTTCAGCTGGCTCACGTCATATCCGATCTGGGTCCTTTCAAAATTAGACCATACATAGCCGATACCCGTGCCCATGAAAAGAAACAGCATGAGAATGATTAAAACAACCTGTTTCCGGGTGACATGATATCGACGTTTTTTGAGCCGGAAATTTCCCAGCCGAACACCTGTTTTTGCGTTACGGGAGGTCATCATACTCGATAGCTTTTCCGATCTTGTCATATTGCGATCCTTTCTGCAGCCCTCATGACAGCGCTGCGCGCTCTAGGATTGGTTTCAAGCTCTTCCCGGCCGGGTTTCAATCCCTTTTTGAACAGGCGTCTGAAAACAGGGGTCTTTCCGCAGACACACTGGGGAAAATCCGGAGGGCAGGTACACGCCTGCTCCCAGCCCGCCATGGCCTGTTTGACCCGTCGATCTTCCAGCGAATGGTAGGACAGCACCACCAGCCGTCCGCCGGCGGTCAACAGCGACGGAATTTTATCGAGGAATGTGTCGAGGCTCTGAAGTTCCCTGTTGACGGCTATTCTAAGGGCCTGAAATGATCGTGTTGCTGGATGTCTGAACCTTTGTCGGCGAGATTTGGGATATGCTGCTTCAATGATGGCAGCCAACTGGGAAGCGGATTCTATCGGTCCCTTTTCGCGCGCGCGAACAATGGCCCGGACAATCCATCGGGCCTTCTTTTCCTCGCCATATTCTCTGAGTATCTTCTCGAGGTCGCGTGCAGGGAGGTCATTCACGAGATCACCTGCAGTAATTTCGCTTTCGGGATTCATTCTCATGTCGAGAGGCTCCCCTCTGCTGAAGCTAAATCCCCTGCCGGATTTCTCAAGCTGGTAAGAGGACATCCCCAGGTCCAACAAGATGCCATCCACCCCCTTGAGGCCGAGGTCCTTTAGGACATCAGCCAAATCGGCAAAATTCGCCCTGATGATGCATACGTTGCCAAAACCGGCTAATCGTCTCCTGCACAAATTGACGGCGTCGGGGTCTCTATCCAGGCAGATTAGGTGCCCCTTGCCGGCCAATCGGTTTAAAATCGCTTCGCTGTGACCGCCGGCACCGGCGGTGCCATCCACATACGTCCCTTCCGGAAGATGAACGAGATGATTGACGACCTCTTCCACAAGCACCGGTGTATGAGGATAGTCCAAGATCGAGGGTCTCGCAAAAGCTCAATGATTTCAGGTTCCGGAACACTATTTTCGAGTCTGACTGCCTAGAGAAATGGCCTTACGCCGCGCAATGCCTCCCATGAAGATTTCTGACCATACCCTGAATTTCCGTATCCCTAACGCCCATGCACAAAAACCGCTCTGCTTCGGCGACGCGATTGCCTGTTAAATCCGGAGTTCCAAGAGGGACGGACTGGCCTCCGGGAAGGCATCCTTGACCCTTTCAAACTCCTCGTCCCATCTCCCCTTGTCCCAAATCTCAAATTTTTTGAGTTGTCCGGCGAGCACCACCTCTTTTTGCAGACCCGCATCCTCTCTCAGACTGGGGGGGAGGGTGATTCTTCCGTTCTTGACTCGACATTCCACGGCAGATGATATAAATCCTCTTAAAAAGGCGATCCCGGCCTTGTCAAAGAGGGGTAAATTTGCGGCCTTGTCTTCGAGGACCTGCCAGTCCTCTTGGGTAAACGCCCAGAGGCAGCGATCCCTGCTGGTGACCACCAGACAGTCATTCTCCTTCCGCTCCAGCACCTCCCGGAATCTTGTCGGGATGGCCAGTCGGCCCTTGTCATCCAGAATATGGTTTGAGCGGCCTCTAAACATAATATCCATGGCACTATATGGGAATTTTTTCCACTTTGTGACACTATCTGCAAAAAAATGCTGTTTGTCAAGGGAAAAAACAGGAAAACAAACTATTTGGCCAACTTTTTCTCTTTGGATCGGCTTTCTTTAAAGTATCTGCCATATCCTGTGGTCATGAATCCTCTAACCACGATATGGAGGGGCTGCGCTTTGGATTGAGGCACCTTGAATCGGCCGCCGGAATCAATCCTTGACGCAATCGGAAAATCACGTTAGATTTTTGTATACTTAATGCGCGAAACCGTCCCAGATGTTGGAAGAGATTTTCTGATGCCCCTGCCCCATCCCCTTATCCAGTTTCGGAGGTGATTGAGATGAAAGAAAAGATCCGGATTATCGAAGGAGACATCACCGGACAGGCGGTGGATGCCATCGTCAATGCCGCCAATACATCTCTGTTGGGGGGCGGAGGGGTTGACGGCGCGATCCATCGCGCAGCCGGTCCCGAGCTCCTGGAGGAGACCCGGCAGATGGGGGGGTGTCCGACCGGAGAAGCGCGGGTGAGCAAGGGGTATCGGCTCCCTGCCAGGTGGGTGATCCATACCGTAGGGCCTGTCTGGTCCGGCGGGCACAGGAATGAAGAGGCCCTCCTGGCCGCCTGCTACAGGAACAGCCTTCAGGCGGCCGTGGACATGGGCGCCAAAACCATCGCTTTTCCATCCATCAGCACGGGCGCGTACCGGTTTCCTTTGGAAAAGGCAACCGAGATCGCCATGAGAGAAACCAAGCGGTTCCTTGGACAGGACAGCACCCTTGAAGAGGTGGTTTTTGTCTGCTTTGGAAAGGAGGTACTGACGATCTATCAGGAGGCGTTTCAGAGGGTATTCGGCGGATAATTGCCATGCGTCCGGATTTCAAAGATATCGAGAAGGCCGGGGAGCGGCTGAAGGGGGTGATTCAGAGGTCCCCTCTGATCCGTTCGGGATATTTCAGCAGGATGCTGGGGGCTGAGATATTTCTGAAACTGGAAAACCTCCAGGAGACCGGGGCCTTCAAGGTGCGGGGGGCCTATAACCGTCTCTCTCAATTGCATCCCGAACAGAGGCAGCAGGGGGTTGTCGCCGCATCGGCCGGCAACCATGCCCAGGGGATTGCCTGGGCGTCGGCACGACTGGGAATCGCATCCACCCTGGTGATGCCGGAAGACGTTTCCATCCGAAAGCTCCTCTCTGTGAAGGAATACGGGGCAGAGGTAATCCTCTCGGGCGCCCATTACAACGATGCCTGCACCCACGCTGAAGCGCTGTGCAGGGACAATGGAAGTATTTTTGTTCCGGCCTTTGACGATCCGGATATCATTGCAGGCCAGGGGACCATCGGTCTGGAACTGGCCGAAAATATAAGGAACGATGCGGCCGTGGTGGTCCCGGTCGGCGGGGGCGGGCTGATCTCCGGGATCGCCATCGCCCTCAAAACCCTTTGTCCCCATGTCCGCATCATCGGTGTTCAGACAAAGAGTTGCCCCTCAACGGCCATGTCTCTGGAAAGGAATTCCCCGGTAACGGTTGCTGTCTTACCTACCCTTGCCGACGGCATCGCCGTAAACCGGCCCGGCGAAATCACCTTCCCCATCATTCAGAAATATGTGGACGAAATGGTCCTGGTGGAGGAGGAAGGGATTGCCGGGGCTATTCTGAACCTGATGGACAAGGCCAATGTCATCGCCGAGGGCGCGGGCGCCACCCCTCTTGCGGCCCTCCTGGACGGTCAGGTCAGCACAAAAGCACACCAATACATCCTGATCATCAGCGGCGGCAACATCGAACTGAATACCATCGACCGGATCCTGGAGAGGGGGTCCATCAAGCTGGGAAGGCTGGTCAGGCTGGAAATCAATGTCCTGGACGTTCCAGGTTCTCTCCACGCGCTTCTCGGGATTATTGCCCGTGAAAAGGCCAATATCCTTCATATCTTCCACGACCGGCTCGACCTGCAGAACCCGATCGAGGTATCCCGGGTGGTCTTGAACCTTGAAACCCGTGGGCACGACCACGCGCGAGATCTGGTGGACAAGCTCAGAAACTCGGGCTATCCGGTGAGGCAGATATTTTAGTTTCCGGTTTTCGGCCTAATTCACTGCCAATCCCTTTACCACCCCTTCGGCTTCGGACATCATCCGGTCGAAAAGCGCCTTGATGGTGGGGATATCGTGGGCCATGCCGACCCCTTGTCCGCAGGAGATAATCCCTGCATCCAGATCGCCCTCCCTGTACATTTTCTTGGCCTTTTCTCCGGTGGCGATATTGAGGATCTCAGGCAGACCGGCCTGGTTGGCCTCCAGTTCGGTAATCTTTCTGGCCGCTGCATTGGTCCAGACCCGGTGGGTGGCCCCGATGGAGCGCATGACCAGCATGGTGTCCAATTCGCTTGCCTGGACAAGGGCCTCCTTGAGGGCCTCGTGGATGGGCGCCTCCCTGGTGGTCAGCAACCGCGTGCCGATAATAACGCCCTGCGCTCCCAGGGCCAGGAGCGCGACAAGGCCCCTTCCGTTTGAGACCCCGCCGCCGCCTATCACAGGCACCCGGAGGCTCTCCACCGCCTGGGGGACGAGCACGAAGGTGCCGATATCCAGCTTTCCGGTGGCGCCCCCGTTTTCATAGCCCACCACGGTGATCATATCCGCGCCCATATCCTGGACCTTGAGGGCATAACGGATCCCCACGCATTTATGGATCCAGGTCAGACCTGCCTCCTTGAAGCGGGCGCAGAGCGCTTCGGGCGCGGAATGTCCTGAGGTCTCCACAATTTTGACCCCCTTCTCCAGCAGGACATCCAGATAATCATTATTGTCGATGGGACGCATCATCGGAAAAAGATTGAGATTGACCGCAAAAGGCCGATCCGTCAGCTTCAGAAGCTGATCCAGGGCCTCACCAAAGGTCTCCCGGCTCGGGTAGATGGCCGAGGCAAGGATGCCCAGGCCACCGGCATTGGAGATGGCGGCGGTAAATTCGGCCGTGGAGATATGCATCATGGTGCCCCCTACAATGGGGTATTGCACCCCCAGCATCTCTGTCATCTTGGTCTGAAACATGGAGGTCCTCCTGAAGTTGAAGATTGACGATTGAAGAATGAATATGGAAGATCAACGCCGCAGCCGGCATCACAGCCCTGGCGACCAGTTCAGCAACCAGGGACAGGTTTCATAAGAGGTTTATGGGGTAACGTGCATCCAGCATCAGAAACCAGGGGTCGATGGTCGTAAGTCAGGGGTTAAAAACGCCTGGGCCAGGGTCCAGTATCCAGCAACCAGGATCTAGTATCCAGTATCCAGCAACCAGCAACCAGTTTCATGCAAGATTGTTCTTACAATAAATCGATGAGGCAGACAAGAAGAATCCTGTTGACAAGGGCGGCACATGAACAGTCGGGTCGGGTGAAATGGACTTGGCTTTCGGAAAGTGGTATGATGGTTCTGTTTTTCCGGGTCCAGCTCACCTGAATCGGCAGTCTCGAATAAAAAGGGAGGTTCACCATGAGACGTCTCCAGATCTTGGTTTACTTGGTGGTCGGCGGATTTCTGTTCAGTTTTTTAATTGCCCCGGGGGCCGGCGCACAAAGCACAGAGACGCCCTCAGGCCGATTGACCCTGAGCAAGGTGGCACTGTTTAAGAGCGGCGTGGGCTACTTTGAATTGCGCGGCAAGGCCCCTGCAGGGAAAGGGATCCCCCTCAGTTTCAAACGGGAACAGATGAACGATCTCCTCAAGAGCCTGACCGTCCTCAATCTGAGCGGGGGAAGCGTCGGCAGCATTGTGTACGACAGCACCAAGACCGCGGCCCAGGAGCTGAACGATTACGCCTTTGATTTCAAAAAGGGCGACGGTCTGCCCCAGGTCGTGGAACAACTTCAGGGAAGCCCGATCGAAATCGCCACCGGGAGTTCGGCCGTCAAAGGGACGGTCGTCGGGGTTGAAAAACGGATAACCCTGGAAAATAAAACCGAGATCCCGCGTTTTTATTTGAGCATAATCGACGATAACGGTCAATTGCGCAGCTTCAATACAGAGGAGATTGTGGGAATCCGGTTTCTCGATGAGCGGCTGAATCAGGACCTGGAGAGGTATCTGGCCATCCTGTTCCGGAAACACCGGAAAGATGAGAAGACGCTCATTATCACGCCGACCGGCGAAGGCATGCAAGACCTTTTGGTCGGTTATGTGGCAGAGGCCCCGGTATGGAAGGCGACTTACCGAATCGTCATTCAGGATGAGGATAAGGGAGCAAAACCATATCTCCAGGGATGGGCCATTGTCGACAATGTGAGCCGAACAGACTGGAAGGATGTTGACCTCTCCCTGGTCAGCGGATTGCCCATATCTTTTATCCAGAATCTGTATGACCCGCAATTTAAGCAGCGGCCTGTGGTTCAGATGGAAAAAGAGGCCCCACCGGCCCCGGTCATTCCGGAGGCGGGCATGCGGGCCGATCGGATGCAGATGGCAGCGGCCCCCATGGCCAAGGCCGAGAGGAACGGGGTGAAACCCTTCGCAGAAAGTCGGGAGATGGGGGCGGCGTCCCCTGAAGAATGGAATCTGGCTGATCAGATGCGGAAACTGGAAGCGGACACGGTGACCCGCGAGGTGGGAGAGATGTTTGAATACAGGATCGACCATCCGGTGACCATAGAACGCAACCGTTCGGCCCTGGTCCCGATTGTGGCAAAAGAGATCGATGGCCAGGCCGTGGATCTCTACAACGAGGGCGTCCGGCCCGGCAACCCGCTGGCAGCCGTTCGTCTCAAAAACAGTACCGGTCTGACCCTGGAAGGGGGGCCGTTGACCGTCATGCAGGGAGACAGCTATGCCGGAGAGGCCCTCACCAAGACCCTCAAACCGGGTGAGGAGCGCTACATAACCTATGCCGTGGACCTGGGACTCCATGTGCATACCAGGACAGGCACCAAGACCGAGGAGGTGGATCGGGTGGTTATCAATCGGGGCGTGGTGCGCATGCACCGCGCGGTTATTGAAACCAAGACCTATACCCTTGACAACAAGACCCCGCGATCCAAAACCGTGGTGATCGAACACCCCTATCATCCGGACTGGAAACTGCTCAATAAGGATAAGCCCGCCGAAATCACGGATAATTATATCCGATTTGAAGTCAAGGCCCCCGGGCGGGAAATAACCTCCTTTGCGGTCCGGGAGATGCGCGACAGCTGGGAAAGAATCATGGTCACCAACCTGACGCCCGACCAGATCGTGCTGTTCGCCGGCAAGAACTACCTGAGTCAACAGACCCGGCAGCAGCTGGAGAAGATCGTGGCCCTGAAATCCGAAATCAGCGCCATAGACCGGGAGCTGAAGGCACTGGAAAAGGGTCGCGACCAGATCTTTAAAGATCAGAAACGGCTCAGGGAAAATCTGCAGGGGTTGGGACAGACCACCGAAGAAAAGGACCTCCGGAGCCGGTATATCAAGCAGCTCAATCAGCAGGAAACCCAGTTGCAGAAAGAGCGCGAAAGGGAAAAGGCGTTAGAGGTCCAGCGCGAAACCAAACAGCGCGCGCTCAATGGCCTGATCAACGCACTGGAGCAGGATCTGAGCGTACAGGAGCAATGACCGGACCCCGAAAATCTATCATGGAAATCCCCTGAATCCTGCTGAGGGAAACCCTTGGGCAGTCAGCGGATTTCTCTCTGACAGAAGGAATGGGACACGATAGAGGGAGACAGGCGGGCATGAAAAAGGCGGCTGTCGTGGTATTGATCGTCTTTATTGCGATCGGCGGGCTGCTCTATTATCTCTGGCGCCAGGCCACCCTCCTTCCTGAGTGGTACCAAACCGGAAAAGAGGGGGCACCGGACAAGAGCGTCGTCTGGTATGAAAAAGACATGGAAGCAGCAAGGGCGGCCCTGGAGCGGGAGATTGAAGATCAACTGCGAAGGTCCGCCACCCGCAACGGACAGGTCGAGGTCGTACTGGATGAAAATGACGCCAATAGATTGTTCGCGACGCTCATTTCAGAAAACAGCGCAAAATACCCGTATCTTACTGCCGTAAAGGCGTCGAAAACCCGGATTCGGGATGGGAATCTGGATTTCGGGGTTGTGGTGGATGCCTCCGAGATCCTCAAAAATGTCCCGGAACAGGGCGCGGAAGAAGCCCGCCCCGAGACGGCCCCCCTTTCCGGTCTACTTCAGGAAAGGGAGGTGTCTCTGGGGTTCACCGGAAAATTGGAAACAAAAGACGGCCATCTCCAACCGGACGAAGAGGGAAAAATCAGGATCGGCGGCCTGACGTTTTCTCTGAAGACGATCGCCAAGCGACTGAACATTTCAGAGGATAAACTCAAAGGAAACCTGAAAGATTTCCAGGTTGGAAAGCTCAAGATAGACACCATCAAACCGGGCCGGAACACCCTCCTGCTAAAAGGTGCTCTCCCCCCTTCCTGAAGTCCCCTCTCTTCTCAGGATCACCCGCGCATCCAAGGCCTGTGACCCCAGCCCTGTCGCCTCGCGGATCCCCAGGGGGCTGCGTTTGCGTAAGGCCCAGGCATGGGAGAGGTGAAAGGCCCTCAAGGCATTTTCAGGGGAGGTGAAAATCACGGTAAATAAATGACGTCAAAGTTAACGACTGTCCACACAATGTATGCCAGCCCGACCAAAACGCCAAAAGGATACCCGATGAACCATATCAGCGGGTTGATCCCCGGCTTGTAGAATCGAAGACTGGTTGCCGTGGTCATCACGTTGGCCCAGACCCACCAAAAACTGACCATGGCGAGCAGATAATATCCCCACCGCGGATAAACAAACACGAGCACGATTCCGATCATGTTGGCCGGACAAGCCACGAACACATCAGCGAAGGCGATGCCGTAGTGAGTCTTCTGCTCGTGCCAGTCATCGGTCGAGCCGTCAGGATTGTTAAATGTTTTGCCCCGGAGGACCATCACTTGCCAGTACCATAGGAGCAGAGCGAACAGACCCATCAATGCCAACAGGACATAAATACTGATCTGTGAGATAAGGGATAGGTTTTGCATTCCGCTTTCCTTTCCTGTTGTCCCGCATATCATCAGGGCGGATCTGACGGAGGACCGAGCGGCGGGTCTCCGGCAAGTTTCGGGCCATCATTTCAAAATTCTTATGAATTTGTTGAGTTATGCGACGTCATCGTTACCGGGACACTCGATACGGCGGGCTGAAAGTGAAAATGGGCTTTAAGATCCATTTCAGCGCCGGATGGATCATCCTGTCTATGGTAACCGGTTTCAGACCGCCGGACTGGATGGCTTTTGCCATTCGCACACCGAGTGTGTATGCCTCCTGTCGCTGCCCTGCGCTCAGACGCCGCAGGAAGAAGATCCGATGCCAATCCTGTCTGCTTTCCGGCATGTGTTCCAGATCCGCGCCGGCATATATATCCCCGATCCACTGTCCGTGAAGCATCAAAGGCGCATTGCTTTTCATCCAGGGCGTTCCGTCATCGCATGACTTTCTCAAGCGGCTGGGCATGCCGCCGGCACTCGAGATCGCGCCAACGGCCCGCACTTTGTTATTTATGCGGGTCTTGATGCTCATGCAATTCAGAAACGGCCCGTCCGGTCGCGCCACCCGCCATGACAAACGCTCCCAGAATGCCGTCATTAGACCGGTCACAAACCCGTTATGCACCGGCGAGGCGAAAAGGATGCCGTCCGCCTCAACGATTCGGGCGATAAGGTCATCCATATCGTCCTTCAGACTGCATGGAGCTATCCCCTCTCCGATAAACCCATAACATTTCAGGCAGTTGATGCAGTACCCGATCGTTCGATCACGGAGCATCATCATATCGACCTCCGCACCGTTGGCCTTGGCTCCTTCCATGAACGACCGGGCGAGTTGGGTGGTCGTCCCGTTGGGACGATAGGTACCGTTCAATACGACGATTTTCACTCGTTCATCGCTCTTCTCCATCGAACCCATCCCTGAGCTTCTTTTTCGTTTCAGCCGGCGGCAAAGAGCTCCGGTCCGTGACCGCATGCCTGCCGGTTTTTTGTTTCAGGCCGATGCGCCGACAACGTCAACGCCAGAGAACCCGACGACTTCCTCGTTTCTTGCTTACTTTTGATCATAAGCCGATTTTAAGGCTGCAATATCAAACTCCTTCATCTTGATCGGATGTTCTCTTCTTCCTGCTGCCTGAATACAAATCCGCCTTTTTGATATTGAATAGCGCTCGCTCCACTCTCCATATATCATACCCGAGGCGCTTGAGTCTGTATCTTTGTTCATACCCTTCGTTTGCGGTCGCAATCACCTCCATTACGAAACCAGCATCACCCACTCCATGCTGGGCGAACTTGGCCTCTCTGATTCATCAGCAAGTCAAAGGCAGACCCCCCCTTTTTTCTCTTCCCTGGATTCTCCTTTGAAAAAACTGAAGAACTGGCTTGACTCCTGGCTCCCAAGATGGTATGAATTTGTCATACTCTCACGGAGGTCTTTTCATGAAAGCAACGAAAAACCGTATTGCATTAACGATTTCCATGCCGCCGGACATGGCTGAGGAATATGACAACCTGGCCAGAAGACTTGCAAAAAACAGGAGTGTCCTTTTCAGAGAAATGTTTCTGTCTTTCAAGAAACAGCATCTGAAAGCGGAGTTTCGAGAACTTCAGAGATATGGCGCCGAACGCGCACAGCAGAAGGGGGTCTTTACGGAATCGGATGTTGAAAAACTTGTTTTTCAAGGGCGCTGAATGTGAAAGTCGTCTTTGATACCGACATCCATATCTCTGCTTTTGTGATACCCGGTGGGAATGCCGAAAGGGCGTACTTGCACGCCATCGAGGGAGATTTCAACCTGTGTACCTCCATTGCCATTCTCACGGAATTGGCTCGTAAACTGGATGAAAAGTTCGGGTGGGAAAAGCATAGGATTGAACAGGTGATAACGGCCATCGGCAACCTTGCAACTATCTTTAAACCCTCCCCACGGCTGAAGGTGGTATCAGATGACCCGGACAATCGCGTTTTGGAATGTGCCTTGGAGGCCGGGGCGGAGTTGATCGTAACCGGCGATCAACATCTGCTCAAATTGATTAAATATCAACATGTTGGAATCATCAGATTGTCAACATTTCTTACAACCCTTAACCAACCGCCCGACCCCTGACCTCCGCCCTCTCGCTTTGCCCCCCACTTGCAAGTCATTCGCCTTTTTGTCCACAGACCATCCTTCCCTAAAAAACTCTCACTCAAATAAAAGGATCAAATACTCTTGGCTCATCTTCAAAACGGTTTTGATCTCCACGCCAAGGAGGTGACTGTCGGTGACGGTGAACGTCATAACCGTTATATCCTCTGTTACAACCCGGAAGCAAAAGAACGAAACTCTGAAACTCCCAAATACTGATACAAGAACCGGGACAACTCAACCTTGTCCCCTCTGGAGGCAAGGCAGACTATCCCCTTTTCATCCAAAGCCGGGTCCTTTGGACCCGAATGTTTACTGTGAAAGGCCGTGCCCTATATCCCTATTGTGTCATGCCGTCTTTTGCTGCAATCCCTCGCACCGTCACGAGGTGGAGCGTCCCCGGCACCCCGTCCGCCTCCTCCCGGCATGATATTCCCCGGGCCTCATCCATGTCCGCCCATTTGGCCCTCTATCGGCAGCCAGTGTGTAATTGATGAAGAGCTTACCGCAACCACAGGTGGGTCAAAAGCAGGGCTTGCCCATTCCCGTAACTTACTTTCTTTCCAGCGTCCCGCTCTCCGGCTCTCAGGAATACGGCCGGCCCTTTGAACATTTGTCCTTCAGGAATGCTGGGCCTATCGTCACTACAGCAGAAAGGATTTTCCCGTATCCTTCTGGAGAACCGCAAGCGGTTCGGAAGTGGATCTGATTCCGGGAGACACGGAAGTGGCGATCGAAATCAAATCGAGCGAGCATGCGGCCGAAACAAGGCCCAAGGGTCTTCACCTCTTTGCCGAGGAGTGGCGGCCCAAAAAAAGGAACTGCCAGGGAAGACCGGAGGACGCTACGAAAAAAAATGAAACGCATATTTTCATGCCCGTCCCCCTTTCCACTCGACCAATGTTATATCAGCCGTAGAAGCACCGTAAGCAAAGACTCTTTCGAGACCCGTTTTGTACTACATACGGACCACCGCACGAGGGACAGTGGCGTACGTTGCATTGTGCGGTTGACCGGTAGCTGCGGTTTGGCAGACACGAAAGGCCAGCCAATGTGATGATCGCGCGCAAGATTTCAATTGCCGAGAGCTTCGAACCACCTGCATTTCGGTCATGGAAGTGAATGGGAATTTCGAGCACAGTGAGCCCAGCCTTCAGGAAGCGCCAAATACAAACAAAGAAAAACGAGTAGCCATCATGATCGATCGTTTCGACCAATCCGAACGGGACACGGTCGAGCCGTGCTGCCCTGAGGGAAGTTGTGTATTCATTAAGCGGGAGCCGCAATAAAAAACGTACTAAACAGTTGGCTGTTTTGCTTGCAAACAAACGCCATCCCCGGTAATCCAGGCGGCCGCCTTCCGTAAAACGTGATCCTATTGCAACATCAGCTTCGGCGGAGATTTTTTCGAGGAGCTTGGGGATATCTGAAGGGTCATGGGAAAGATCGGCATCGAGCGTAACAATCTGATTGTAGCCAAGCTGTCTTGCATACAACCAGCCGAGCCGATGCGCCGAGCCAACACCAAGCTTGCGAGGTCTGAGAATGAGTGCAACGCGCTTTTCACGCGAAGCGTAATCTGCGACACGCTCGCGTGTCCTGTCGAAGGAGTTATCGTCGATAACTACAATGTCAACTTTGAGTGGCAGCTGTAATATAGCCTCAATAATTTGGCAAATATTGCTATCCTCGTTGTAGGTGGGAATGCAAACGAGCGTGTCGGAGGTCCGAACCGGAAATTTGTTCGATTGGCACGTCATATTCGCCGGTAGGTGGACATCACGGGCATTATCAAGTATGGAAATATTAGAGCTGGTGTCTGTGGCCAATTGTCGAAGCCTTTTCTACAAACCTTCAGTCTTTCGCATATAACTTTACTTTTTATACTGGGTAATTGATTCTTTGCCCGCATTGCCAGCATGGATAGGTCTGCTGACTTAGTGGACCGTTGCCTCCGGTGTCTCACCAACGGAGTAGGTCCATTGTGGACGATCGCTTTCGAGCTATGCGATGTGGAACCTGATCTAAATTCACCCATTCGGGCGTCGATGGAAGCAGCATCTCAAAAAGTCAGACCTCCTCCTGCCACGCTGTTCTCCTCTGTGCTCGCTGGCGCAAACAGCCAAGCGAAACCACGCATATGAGAAGAAGAGCACTCAGCCCCAATCCCCGGACATCGAACGGAATCTTGATTATAACGAAGCAAAGCATTAAAGCCAAAGGAGCCAGCGCTGCCAGCCTGTCTTCGCGCATCACGTTCTCGCCCAGCGCGGTGAGGAGGAATAAAATTGCGGCGACGAAAAGCGGCACGAAATGATACGGCTCGAGCCATGGACTGAATGGCAGCGGCGCGAGCAAAAGCACGATCCAGTCGGCGAGTGCGGCCTGCGAGGGCGCCTTCAAGCGTTGCCAACTGCGCCCTGCACACCACACATACCTTAACAGTGCAGCGATCCATACGCACCACATCAATGCCAACAGCCACAGGGTCCTAACGGATTGATAGGGTTCGCCAGTCAGATTAACAATGCCTCGCCTCAAGGTAACCAAAGGAGGTCCACCGTTCATAGTCGCGAGCCTTATGTGAACAGATGGGAGCATTACCGGTTTGTTAACAAAAATTGATGGCTAAAGTGGAAGCTGGCCATTTTTGTACTTCTCGAAGACCTTTTGGTAGGTCCCATTGTATATCGCACAGCGGATTCTGAGCATTGCATTTCCAGTCTCCTT